>CAMEGY010000155.1 GCA_945916625.1 uncultured Anaerococcus sp. | reverse complement strand
TATGGTCTAACAAGGAGGACTAGAACATCTGTAATAAATGGATCAATCCTTCCTAGAATGATATCCACTGCAGATTCTACAGAAGATGCTGTCAAAAAAGCTGGCATTGAAGCGCCACTAATGATAATGCGTGGAGATGGTGGGGTAATGGATATAGAAGAGATGAGAAATAGACCAGTCCTAACCATGCTTTCTGGACCAGCTGCGTCAACAGTCGGTGCCCTTATGTACCTTAGAGTATCAAATGGTATTTTCTTTGAAGTAGGAGGGACAACTACTGATATTGGTGTTATCAAAAACGGCAGACCTATGATAGATTATGCTGTAGTAGGGGGCCAAAGAACTATGGTAAATTCCATGGACGTTAGAACTGTAGGAGTTGCAGGTGGTTCGATGATAAGGGCCAATAACGGCAAGATTATAAAGGTTGGACCAAGGTCTTGCCATATAGCAAACCTACCTTATGTAGCTTTTACAGATCCTAAAGAATTTGATAATCCTGAAATAATTCAATTATCACCAACAAAGGGAGACCCATCAGATTATATAGCCATAAGAGCAAATGGAAATGACTACGCCCTAACAACAACATGTGCAGCCAATGCTCTGGGAATAATTGAAGAAGGAGACTATTCTCATGGTTATCCAGAATCTGCAAAAAAATGCTTCGAAGCTCTTGGCAAATTCTTAGGAATGAGTGGAGAAGAAGCAGCGAGAAGAGTCCTTGATGACGCAGCCAAAACCACAAATGAAGTAATACTTGATTTGATGGATAAGTATAAGGTAGAAGAATCACAAACAACAATAGTCGGTGGTGGGGGAGGAGCAAAGGTCCTACTTCCATTTGCTGCTGACAAACTCGGCGTACCTTATACACTTGCAGATAAGGCAGAAATAATATCATCCATAGGTGTTGCTTTAGCCATGGTAAGAGATGTCGTTGAAAGAGTAATCCCTCAGCCAACAAGAGAAGATATTATCGACCTTAGAAACGAAGCGACTGATCAAGTAATTAAGTCAGGAGCAACAGCAGAATCTGTAGAAATTCAAATTGAAATCGACCAACAAACATCAAAGGTCCGTGCAATAGCTACCGGGTCTACAGAAATTGCTAGCCAAGACCTATCAAAAGAAATCACAGAAGAAGAAGCACTAGACCTAGTTGCTGAAAGCTTTGGTGTAAAGAAAGATCAAATCCACAAAGAAGCAGAAAATGAATTCTTTAGGGTATACACTACTCAAAAAGGAAATAAAAATGAACTTAGGGCTATCGATAAGAAAGGCTTCATAAAACTACAAAGGGCTGATGCAGTAGCTAAAAAAGCAACAGCAGGAGGAGCTAGGACTCTGGCAGGAAGTATGTGGAATGACCTTGCTGTCTTTAAGTCAGATATCAAACTAAATCCTGACCTCTACCTATGTGTTGGAGCCAAAATCGTAGACTTCGAAGGCCTAACAAGCCTAGATCAGCTAAATATGCTTCTTGATTCAGAGCTGTCACTAAGAGAAGGCAATGAAGATATAATCTTAGTTGGAGCAAAAAACGACCTTTAATGGAAGATAAGAAATTAAAAAGCCTACTAAATTTAGATGATTATTACTATTATCTATACTTGCTAAATGCTGATGTTTTTAAAGATAGGATTAATAATAAGTATCAAATAATAAAACAAAGCGTAGAATGTGCGCTTAAATGTGCTAAGCAATTAAAGGATCAAAATATTGGTTTTTATGATTTAATAAACAAATACGACCTTGTTTATGAAGAAGAAAATAGCCAAAATATTTTTAACCTATACGACCTAGGTGTATTTGAAAGTCCAAACAAGATAATATTCCATAAGGATAATATAAGAACTTTAGAAGAAGAGATAAAAAAGGAAAAAATCTCAATTTTTGCTAAAGTTAATCCTAAGGATATAATAACTAGTCATGAAATATATCACTTGCTAGAAGAAAATCGACTTATTACAGATAATATTTGTATAAGCTACCAAATTTTAGGCTTTATCAAGAAAAAAGTAAAACTTAGGGCCCCTAGCGAAATAGGGGCTATGGTTTTTGCAAAAGAGTTTCTATCATTAGATTTCAACCCTGTTGTTCTAAACTACTTTTTAGCTAGGGCAAATAATAGGGAAGAGATCATGTATGATAAACTTATAGGAGGACTAGATGAAAATATCTTATGAAAATCTAAAAGACCTTATAAAATCAGCCCTAATAAATAATAATGTTGATGATAAGAGGGCTGAGCTTATGGCCAAGATCCATGCCGATTCAACCCTAAAGGGAGTAAATTCCCATGGTATAAACAGGATACCAAGGCTTATAAAATTTATAAATGAAGGGCTTATAAACGTAGACGGCACAATTGAGCTTAAAAAGTCCAAGGGCGGATGCGAAGTATATGATGGAAACCTGGGTTTTGGGGTAATCAACGCTATCGACTGTGTAGAAAGGGTAACAGAACTTGCCAAGACTCACGGAATAGGCATGGTAAGCCTAAGGAATACCACCCACTGGATGAGAGGCGGTACTTATGGAGAGATGATAGCTGATAATGGCCTAACTGGTATGTGCTGGACTAACACAGAATCTGTCCTACCTCTTTGGGGATCTGATGAACTAAGCCTTGGGAATAACCCTATAGCCATATCAATCCCATCAGAATCAGGTAATATTTGCCTTGATATGGCAGTTTCTCTATATTCTTATGGTAAATTAGAAACTACAAGGTTAAAAGGTGAAAAATTACCTTATCCCGGCGGCTACGATAAGGATGGAAATATCACAGATGATCCTTCAAAAATAGAAGAAACCGGAAGGCTACTTCCAGTAGGATATTGGAAGGGATCGGGCCTAGGAGTCGCCCTAGATACCATGGCAGCACTCCTATCAAATGGCAAATCAACATACCATATGGATGACGATGATGCCTTTAATTGTACAGGCTGTTCACAAATATTTATAGCAATGGATCCTGAAATATTTTCAAGTAAGGAAGAAAATGAAGCAACTATCAAGAGAATAAAAGAAAGTATAGCTAATGCTCATCCAATAGAAGAAGGTAAAAATCCAAGATATCCTGGTCAAGGTTTAATTTCTAGAAAGAATAAAAATCTAAAAGAAGGTATAGAAGTGGATGATAACATATATAGAGAAGTAGAGAAATTAGCTAGATAGAAAAAAGGCCTGGTTATAGAATTTAATTTATACCAGGTCTTATTCTTTTGACAAATAATGATTTAAATGTTAATATTATATAAACATGGGGAGTTAGCTCAGCTGGAAGAGCGCCACGTTGACATCGTGGAGGTCGCTGGTT
>CAMEGY010000154.1 GCA_945916625.1 uncultured Anaerococcus sp. | reverse complement strand
TCTCTATTGCTAGTGTGTAAAAGTCTGTCATCACATTTTCCTTATCATATTGTAGGCATCTTCGCCTGTTTTTTGGTAGTAGTTTTTCCTGATAGTTTGGATTTCGAAACCGTATTTTTGATAAAGATTTATAGCAGCAATATTTTTGGTGGATGCCTCTAGCCAAATTTCTGTTGCACCCACTTTTTCGGCATATTTTATAAGATGGTCTAAAAGCCTAGACCCAATTTTCTCTCCCCTGTGGTCCTTATCTACTGCTATGGTAAAAATTTCAACTAGGTCTGCTATGGTAGAAATAATATAAAATCCTAGGACTTCTCCGTCTTTTTCATAGACAAAATGTTTGAGAAAGGAGTTGTCCTCGAATTCTTTGATTAGTCTTCTCTTTGTCCAAGGCTCAAAAAACGAATCATTTTCGATTGTATAGACCTTGTCAGCATCCGATAGTATCATTTCTCTTATCACTTTTTATCAAGCTCCCTTTCTGCCTGGCTTTTTCTAAGGTAATTAGGGCTTATTTCATAAAGTGCTTTAGCTTCTGGCTTATCCTCTTGGCAAAGCCTGATTAGGGACCTGCCTATGCAATTATTGAGATTGATAGGCGCTTTCACTGCCTTTTCAAACTTATCAAAATATTTATCATTCAAAAGACCAATCATTTCAATCTCAAGATTCTTTTCATTGACCATTTTTGCAAGATCATCAATCTCGTATAGGTTTTCTGGGATAATTTCTGTGAGATTTTTATCATAAAGCGCTCCATAGACCCTAGTTGACCTGGCATCTATCAGAGAAAGCTTAGCCCTTTCTGAAGTAGACCCAGCTGCCATGGCCTTGAGGGTTGAGATTGTAATTAGGTCTTTTTTCTCAATTTGGGCCAGGGTTTTGGCCACAGTCATCCCTATCCTAAGACCTGTAAAAGAACCCGGTCCCTGGGCAATTATAAATTTATCTATATCCCTTATGGTCATGCCCAAAAGATCTAATAGGGTCTCAATCATTGGTACAAGACTTTCTGAATGGGTCTTTGACTGGTTTACGTTGAAGTCGCCTAGTATTTCCTTGTCATCTCCAATGGTCACAGTCGAAATCATTGTCGATGTGTCAATTGCCAAGTAGTTCATTTATCTCTCTCGCTCTTTCTGTAGTATCTAAAATCTCTATCTCTCTTTTATCTTCGGAAATCTTTCCAATCTTTATATCTATCATATCATCTGGCAAATATCCTTTGCCATTTTCTGCCCATTCTAGGAAAGTAATGGCCCCTTCCGGGTAGAAATATGTCTCAAAGTCAATATCCAATAGCTCATCCGGATCTTCAAACCTATATAGGTCCAAGTGGTAAATCTCCATATCTCCCTCATAGATATTGACAATAGCAAAGGTGGGAGAAGATGAATCTGAGATCTTAAAAAATCTAGCAATCTCATTTACAAGGGTAGTCTTGCCTGCTCCCATATCGCCAATTAGATTTATAACATCACCCTGTCTTAAAAGCGGGGCGAATTTATTTGCAAATTCTTTTAATTCTTCTAAGTTATTTATAATCATAAAAAGCCTTTCATTTCTAGTATTATACCACTAATATGAAAGAATTAGAGTCTTATCATTATTCTTATTAAAATTTATATGTAGTCTAAATCCACAAACACAAAAAGCACCCATAACAGGGTGCCTTTCATAAAACAGAAATTATTCGGATAATAATGTAATATCTCTTATTTAAGGATTGGTGAAACTCTCTTGTAGATTACGTTTGTGACTATTGCTGCTGCTGCACCTTTGATTAGGTTGAAAGGTACTATTGATAAGAGCATTAGTCCTACATAAGATTTTACCAAAGGGTTGCCTGGTACTTGGCCTGCGAAGGCGTTTAGGTCGATTCCCATCGCCTTTCCATAGGCTGGAAATACTACAAAGGCATTTGAAAGTGTGGCTATAGCTGTCATTGCAATTACACCGCAAGCTAGGGCGAAGATTGCTGTTTTCTTTGTCTTTTTGTTTTTATAGATGGTTGAAGAGACGAAAACAAAGGTTGCACCAACTATAAAGTTAGAAAGCTCGCCTACACCCACAGTTTGGGTCTTGGTTAGGTTTAGGATATTTTTGACTAGCTGGATTAGTACTCCTGCCACCGGTCCCATAGCAAAACCACCAATAAGGGCTGGCACATCAGCAAGGTCCACTTTCATAAAAGGTGGAGCTATTGGTATTGGTATTTGGAAAAACATTAGAATAAATGCTAATGCTGCTAGGATACCAATTTTGATAACGTTGTTTAATGAAATAGATTTTGTTTTATTCATAATACCTCCCCTGGGCAATAAAAAATGCCCGTTTATCAGGGCACGAAAAAAGCTATAATATCTTCTTCCATCCAGACTATACTGTCGGTTTTGGAATTGCACCAAATCGGTCCTAAGACTCGCAGACTATCACTGCCGGTTAAGGAATTGCACCTTTCCCTGAAGAAGCAATGGTTTTCCATTGCTATAATCTATTTAATTTCTTGCTTATATTATATTGAAAATATTGCTTTTTGTCAAATTTATTTTACTAAAGTGTAGTTACCCCATCGAGGGTCCACCTATAACCTTGGCCGGTTACTGTTTCTATAGGTTCTAGTTTGGCCCTTTCAAAGGTCTTTCTAATCTTTCTGATGTGTTCTCTGACTGACCTTGGGGTAGTATTAAGTTCTCTTTCAACCATGATATCAGCTATTTCTTCTTTGGACATAATCTTTCTTCTATTGTGGATAAGGATGGTTGTGATCACATATTCTGATTTTGTTAGGTTAAGAACTTGGCCTCCCACCTTGATTACACCGCTGGACTCATCTAAAACACAAGCTCCCATGTCTACAACATCTTTCTTGCTCATCTCTTCTACCTTTTTGAATACTTCGTAGACGAATTCTTCACGGGTATAGGAGTGGATTACAAAGTCCTTATCGTCAAGCTCTTGCTCATACGGATTTTTCTTATACCTTTCTGTCAGATATATGACTGGGATATTTGTTTTTTGTTTTATATATTGAATAAATTGCAAGCACCTGTTGTGGGTCATATCCACAAGGATTAAGTCATAGATACTACAATCCTTAAACAAGATCTCGTCTATAGATTCAATTTTATCTACGACAACCTCATTTTTATCAAAGTGAGAGTTGATTAGACTAGATACACCGTTTTCGTTTTCTACTGATGCAATTCTCATCTTTTCCCTCTTTTCTATATAATAAACTTACTATACTAGCATATTAGCATATCTCAGATATGTCAATGCTTTTTTGTGATTTTTATAGGTAAAAACCATTTATAAAAAACCTTTATAAC
>CAMEGY010000153.1 GCA_945916625.1 uncultured Anaerococcus sp. | reverse complement strand
TTTCATAGTTGAGTTCACTATATGTGTTTTTACGCTCGCGGTACTGACTTAGTTAGAATAGCTTGCTAATTAGTAAGACGTAGTTAAATGGAAAAATTCAAAAACAATGAGGTAGTTTTACAAAATACTACCCACCTAGGAGCTCCTAACTATGAAATAAACCACCTAGCTGAAAGAAAAGTTAGAATGGCTGATTAGGAAATGACTAGTAACAAGAATAAAATTTTTATTAATCAAATAATACCCATATCTACAGTTGATGGGCCTGGAGCTAGGACATCTGTCTTTGTTCAAGGATGTAATCTAAGGTGTGCCTTTTGTCACAACCCAGAGACTATAAATGTATGTATCCACTGCAAAAAGTGTGTACCTACTTGTCCAAGTGGTGCCTTATCTGTAGAAAATAATAAAGTAGTGTGGGATGAAAGCATTTGTATCCACTGTGATACATGTGTAGAGGTTTGTCCCTTCCAATCTTCACCAAAGGTAAAGTTATACAGTCCTGAGGACTTATATGAAGAAGTAAAGAAAAATGTTCCTTTTATAAGGGGAGTTACTGTATCTGGAGGAGAATGTACCCTATATCCAGGGTTTTTAGTAGACTTCTTTAAGTTATTAAAAAAGGACAAGCTTCACATTCTTATAGACGCCAATGGAAAGATAGATTTTTCAAAATATCCAGATCTAGTTGACATAGTGGATGGAGTCATGTTAGATGTTAAGGCACTTGATGATGAAGTCTTTTTAAAACTTACTGAAAGGTCTAGAGATGTATCCCTATGTGAAAACATAAGATATCTAGTGGAAAAAGGCAAGTTATTCGAACTTAGAATAGTTTGCAAGGAAGGCTGGGTAGACACTAAAGAAGCCTTAATAGCCATAAAGGAATGTATTCCTAATGATTTTATGAAGATTCCTTTAAAGTTAATTGCCTTTAGAAATCATGGAGTAAGATTGTCCATGAAGGATGAAGATTCTACCACTATTGAAGAAATGGAAAAATATAAATTATTTGCACTTGAATTAGGGTATGATAATATTATAATTAAGTAAAGGAGGCGATTTGTTGGAAATAGAAAAAAATAAAGAAAAGGAACTTGTTAGCTTAGCCATTGAGGCTAGCAAATCTAGTTATTCTCCCTACTCAAACTTTACTGTAGGTGCTGCAATACTTTGTGATGATGGGACAATATATACAGGTTCAAATATTGAAAACGCCTCATATGGAGCAGCAATTTGCGCTGAGAGAACTGCAGCAGTCCAAGCTGTCCACGAAAACCACAAAAGGTTTTTAGCAGTGGCAGTTTATGGGGCACACAGAAGCGCACAAGAAACTGGGTTACAATATGCTTTTCCATGTGGAATATGTAGACAATTTTTAAATGAGTTTGCAGACAAGGATATGGTAGTTTTAATTGCCAAGTCTGAAGATGACTACATTAAAAGGCCATTTAAAGACATTCTGCCCGAATCATTCGGCCCAGAAGACCTGAACATGGAAACAGTATAAGTAATATAAATATTTATGGAGGGTTTTATGAAAAAACTAAATCGTATTTTAGCACTTTTACTAGTGCTAGTATTAGTTAGTGCTTTTACAGTAGCATGTGCTAAAGAAGAAGCGCCAGCTGAAACAACAGAAACAACAGAAACAGAAACAACAGAAACAGAAACAACAGAAACAGCTGAAGGTGAAGAACCAGCTGAAGCGTTAACTGGTAAAGTAGCTATGATTACTGACGTTGGTGGCATCAACGACGAATCATTCAACCAAAGTGCTTGGATGGGTCTAGAAGAAATCAAAGAAAGAGGAGCAGAAGTTTCCTTTATCGAATCTCAAAGAGATGCTGATTATGCAGTAAACATTGACACTAAAATCAACGAAGGCAATGACCTTATTTGGGGTATTGGATTCTTAATGAAAGGTGCAGTTGAAGAAGCAGCTTTAGATTATCCAGAACAAAAATTTGCTTTAATTGATGACGTTTGGGAAGATGGATATTTACCAAACGCAACAGGTGTAACTTTCGCAGCTGAACAATCTTCTTTCTTAGTAGGTTATATAGCTTCTTATATGACTGAAACTGACAGAGTAGGATTTGTACTAGGTATGGAATCTCCAACAATGGATAGATTTAAATACGGTTATTTCGCAGGTGTAGATTACGGTGCGAAAGAACAAGGTAAAGAAATTCAAATCGATTCAGTTACTGTAGAATCATTTACAGATGCAGCTTTAGGAAAATCTACTGCAGCTAAAATGTATTCTGACGGCGCTGATGTAGTATTCCACGCAGCCGGTAATGTAGGTACTGGAGTTATCGAAGCAGCTAAAGATGCTAACAAGTGGGTAATTGGTGTAGACCTTGACCAAAACCATTTAGCTCCTGACAATGTAATTACATCTGCTATGAAGAACGTAAACGTTGCAACTGCTGACGTTTCTACAAGAATTCTAAGTGGAGAAGAACTTGGTGGAAAAACTGTACATTATGGACTAGTTGAAGGTGGAGTAGGTATTGCTCCTACATCTGACAAGTTAGTTCCAGCTGATGTATTAGAAAAAACTAAAGCTCTAGAAGAACAAATTATTTCTGGTGAAGTAGTAGTACCATTCACAGAAGCTGATTACAGTAGCTTTGGCCAATAATTGATTTTATGAGATCATGCTTTTACTTTTTAGTGATCGCATGGTCTCTAATTTTATAACATATTATGAAAGGAGGATTTATGGAAAATTCCTCAAATGAATATGCAGTGGAGATGATTGGTATAACCAAGCTTTTTCCTAGAGTGAAGGCATTAGATAACGTTAACCTAAAGGTTAAAAAGGGAACAGTTCATGCCCTTTTAGGAGAAAATGGGGCAGGTAAATCTACCCTAATGAAAGTCCTATACGGCCTGTATGACCAAGAGGCTGGAGAAATAAAAATCAATGGACAAAACAAGAACATATCAAATCCAAAAGACGCCTTAAACAATGGAATTGGTATGGTTCACCAACACTTTATGTTAGTTGAAAACTTTACAATTGGTGAAAATATAATACTTGGAAACGAACTTACTAAATCTGGTGGCAGATTAAGTATGAAAGAAGCAAATGAAAATATTAGAGAAATTGGTAAGAAATACGGTCTTTTCGTTGAGCCTACAGAAGTAGTACAAGATGTACCTGTTGCAACTCAACAAAGGGCTGAAATTATCAAGGCCCTATACAGGGGGATTGATATACTAATTCTAGACGAACCTACAGCAGTATTAACACCTCAAGAAATCGAAGACTTTTTTGTAACTTTAAAAAATCGTGTTGGTGACGGGAAAACAATTATAATTATTACTCACAAATTGAAAGAAATAAAGGCCATTGCAGAATATTGTACAGTT
>CAMEGY010000152.1 GCA_945916625.1 uncultured Anaerococcus sp. | reverse complement strand
CAAGCACCTAACAGAAAACACTGCTATTAACCTTTTGTATAAAAATATTAGTGACAAGAATATGAGGATATACGAAGATAAGTATCTTGACTTAAGAGCGATAAAAGAACTTGAATATGGGGATGGAATTATAGATTTTGTCGAGATAAACAGGATTGCTATAAAATTCCCTTTATTTGCAAAGGGTGTTCTTACTTCATACCATAACGGAGAGAGTCCTTCTAGAAAATTTTATCGCCTATTAAGTCTGTATCAGGCAGTTATGATATTGGAAAGCTTGATAAATATGAGAGAGAAATTATCATCTAATCTAAACAAAGAAGAAGTACAAAGTATTTTAAAGATGTATGATAATTTTAATAGGATAACTCCGAATTGGATGGATTAGAATAGAAGGTGGCAATAAAATTTGATTGAATTACTTTTAAGAAATCAACAAAAATAAAGTTAAATGTTATGATCTTAAAAGTGAAATCATCTTTTATTTCCGCCTTTTTTTCTTATAGATTTATTGAATTAATCTCCGTTTTATGATAACATTTTATTATAATATAAGGAGGTTGTATGAAAAAATACCTGTGGATTTTATTTGGGTCCTTTCTTATAGCAGGAGGCCTATATTTTTTTCTACTGAGTCAAAATATAGCAGCTGGTGGGCTGTCAGGTTTTGCTCTTGTATTATCGAAAGCTCTACCATCGTTAAATCTTGGTTTAGTTAACCTAATCTTAAACATCCTTGTCTTGATTTCAGGAATGATATTTATAAGTTTCGAATTTGCAAAGAAATCACTTTTTTCATCTTTAGCTGTTTCGGCTTATATTTTGTTGTTTGAAAAGATAATACCTAACGTCAATTTAGGTAATGATAAAATTATCAATATTATTTTTGGGTCAATTACAGTATCTTTTGGACTTGCAATTGTTTTTAACCATGAAGCATCTTCAGGAGGTACTGACTTAATAGCTGCAATATTCAATAAATATTTCAATGTTCCACTTCACCAATGTTTGTTTATGGCAGACTTTGTGGTAGTAGCTTTATCAGCTTTTATTTTTGGTACAGAACTTGCTATGTATGCAACCTTAGCCATAATGATTCAGTCCATGGGCTTTGATTATTTCATGCAAGGATTTGGTAGAAAGATATCAATAATGGTAATTTCGGATAGGTATGAAGAAATCAACCAAATGCTTATAAGTAAACATGAAAAGGGAGTAACTCTTTTAGAAGCTGAGGGAGGGTTTTCGCACAAAGATAAAAAAGTTATAATGACAATAACCAGCATTAGAACTTTCCCTACTATAAAAGACGATATATTAGAAATTGATAACAGGGCCTTTCTTTTCACTTACACAATATCAGAAGTGTTGGGTGAAGGCTTTACATTCAATCAACTAAATTAGGAGATTATTATTAAAGAATTTACAATAAAAAGATTTACTAAAAACAAAGCATACCTAAAAACCAAATTAGGTGATGCAGTAATAGACAAAGAACAGGTAAAAGAGTTTAAGCAAAATGATAAGGTAGAAGCATATCTTTATCATGACTTAAATGATGTACTTAGGGCAAGTAGGTTTATTCCATATGAGGTAGATAAGATTTACTCTTTAAAGGCTGTTGAGATTACTAAAAAAGGTGTCTATTTTGAAATAAAAGGAGGACACATTTTTTTACCATTTGAAGAGAGAACTTATAAAATAATAAAAGATATGGTTTATCCAGTTGCTATGAAAGAAAAAAACGGATATTTATATCTTACAAGTAAAATAAGGGACCTATTATCTTATGATCATAATTTTGAAGAAAATGATGTAGTTAAAGGAAGAATATATTCTATAAATAAATCTATAGGAGCATTTGTTGCAATTGATAACAAATATGATTCTTTGGTTAGGATTAAAGAATTAAAGGGTGTTTATATCGAAGGTGAAGAGATAAGTGCTAGGGTAAAAGATATAAAGGGTGATGGAAAAATTGAACTATCGTTAAGAAAGAGAGCTCACCTTGAAATAGACAGTGACAGCGATAAAATTTTAGATCATCTATATGAAAATGGTGGTGTATTAGAGCTATCTGATAAGTCATCACCGGATAAGATATATTCATATTTTGCAATGAGTAAATCTGCTTTTAAAAGAGCTATAGGAAGATTATATAAAAATAAAGATATTGTTATTTATAACAATAGAATAGAACTAATTGAAAGGTAATTATGGAAGACAATAACAAACTTCTAGCTGAAGTTAATGGAAAGAAAATTTATAGTAATGACGTTTACGCTTTTATGGCAAACATAGAAGGTGGAGCAAGATTTCAAAATGAAGAAGGAATAAAGGTTTTAGCCGATGAGATGGTTAACCAAGAAATTCTATTAATTGATGCCTACAAGATGGGTATTAATAAGGATGAAGATTTTGAAAAAGAACTAAAAATCGTCGAAGAAAATATGCTAAAAAATTATGCAATGCACAAAATCTTTGAACAAGTAGATGCTTCTGATGATGAGCTTAGAAAATATTATGAAGAAAATAAAGAATTAGTAAGTCCAAACACAACATATACTGCAAGCCATATTTTGGTTGACGAGGAAGCTAAAGCTTTAGAAATATGTAAAGAAATAGAGGAAGGTCTAGCTTTTGAAGATGCAGCAAGGAAATATTCTAAGGACCCTTCGGCAGCAAACGGAGGAACACTCGGCACATTTCCAAAGGGTGTTATGGTTAAGGAGTTTCAAGATGGCTTGGAAGAGCTAGGAGTAGGAGAAATTTCAAAACCAGTGAAATCACAATTTGGTTACCATCTTATTAAGTTAGAGAATATAAATAATGAAGAAGCTAAAGAATTTGAAGAGGTAAAAGACCAAGTTTACCAAATGTATATTATGGTAAAAAGACAGGAAAAATATTTAGAGAAACTTAATCAAATATCAAAGGATATAGAGGTTAAGAAGTATTATTAGGTAGGCCATATGGCAAATGATAGTGGAAACTCAAATTTTAACAATTATATAGATTTCCTTAAGCTAGGTATTTCAAAAGAAAATCCTAGAATTTTAGAATCAATATTAAAAACTGCTGACGAAAACTTGTGTAATATTACACAAATGGACCAAACCTTTTATATAAAAAAAGGGGATAGTCCTAGCATGGTTCTACACCTAAATATTGATAATTCATTAGATCAGTCTTACGATTTTACAAAAATGGATGACGAAGAATATATTATTAGTAAATCTAACATAAATATATTAGCAGCTTCATTTGTAATTGACTACTTCCTAAAATTTTCGGCAAGGTCTTTTGATATATTAATTACAAATACTAATATCCAATCAAAACTTGAAGATTTTGGCCAGATTAAGGAAGTTATAAGAAGTAGTAATATAGTAAATCTT
>CAMEGY010000151.1 GCA_945916625.1 uncultured Anaerococcus sp. | reverse complement strand
AGGTCAAAGACCTAATTGCAGATATGAGAAAAGACAATCCAAATGTTGAAATGTCTATCCTAAGGTCATCTGAAAATGTCAACTGCGACATGGTCCTAGGCTACCAAGTAAATGGCAAAAAACATACATTCATGGAGGAATTTGAATGATAATAGATTTTATAAAAGTCCTAATCCTCTCAATAGTAGAAGGAGTCACAGAATTTTTGCCTGTCTCATCCACAGGCCACCTAATATTAGTAAACCAATTTGTAAAACTCGAACCAGAAAGCTTCTCAAATGCCTTCAACGTCATAATCCAGCTAGGGGCAATCCTATCTGTAGTAGTCCTATATTTTGAAAGGCTAAATCCTTGGACAAAATCTAAAATAAGATTACCAAGAAATTATGACGACCTAAACGACAGGTCAAAAGCCTATTTTATCCTAACCCATCCAGATAAAGATACTATAAAGCTATGGTTTAAGGTCATAGTCGGAGTCCTTCCTGCCATGGTCCTAGGCCTCTTATTTGATGATTTGATAGACGAGTATTTATTTAACCCAATGACAGTAGCAGCCATGCTTTTTATTTGGGGTCTAATCATAATATTTGTCGAAAAGAGAAACAAAAACATCAAATACGAAAAAATTTCAGACGTCCCATTCATGACAATATTCATGATAGGATTCTTCCAGTGCCTAGCCATGATTCCAGGCACCTCAAGATCGGCCGCCACAATTATGGGTGCTATGATTCTAGGCCTATCTAGACCCGCCGCAGCAGAATTCTCCTTCTTCCTAGCCATCCCAACCATGCTAGGAGCAACACTTTTAAAACTAGTCAAAAACTTCGGAGGATTTTCTGGCTACGAGTGGACCCTAATCCTAATAGGCATGGTCCTATCCTTCATAGTAGCCTTCATAGTCATCAAAAAATTCCTATCCTATGTCAAAAAACACGACTTCATCCCATTTGGAATCTACAGGATAATCCTAGCGGTAGTTGTATTTGCGTATTTTTTGATAGTAAATAAATAATTTATATCTTATAAAGCGGTAGAACATCTACCGTTTTTTATTTTAAATTCATTTAAAAGCTGTGATATCAGGCTTGAAAACACGTGCTAAAACACGTATTATACTTATATAAGGAGGACGCTTCTTATGAAGAGTTATAACTCTAAAGAACTTTTGAAGATACTTAAGAAAAACGGTTGGATAGAAACAGGCATACAAAAGGGAAGTCACAAATTTTTAATAAATCCGGATAAGCCCGAATTAGGCAAAGTAACAGTGCCATCACCTAGAGAGTCTTATCCAATCAGAACCCTAAAAAGTATCGAAAAACAAACAGGGGTTAAATTATAGCCCTAAGTTCTTTATATTAAAGGAGTAGTATTATGAAAGACAAATATGTATATCCAGCAATATTTTATTATGAGGACGATGGTATAAGTATCGAATTCCCAGATTTACCAGGTTGCATTTCTTGTGCAGACACAGATGAAGAGGCTTTATATATGGCAGAAGATGTCTTGGGTTTGTGGATGGAAGGATTAGAAACAGATAAGGAAGAGATACCAGAGCCTAGCAAATTAAGAGATATAAAAGTAGGTGAAAATCAAAAAACAGTTTTGATAAGCGTGCGGATGCCAATGGTTAGAAAAGCTATAAATAATAAATCAATAAAGAAAACCTTAACAATACCACAATGGCTAGATATAATGGCAAGGGAAAAAGATATAAATTTTTCATATATATTGCAAGAAGGCCTAAAAAAAGAATTAAACTTAATATAACAAATAGTTATAGAAAAAGAATCTTACAGCTTGTTGGATTCTTTTTTTAGAATTTGAGAAATAGTATGAACATTTCACGCACGCTTCGACCGAAGTGGAGAAGCCTCTGGCTATGTTAATATTCTAAATACGGTAGTGGAGTCTAAAAATATTTAAAATCAAGTATAAAACTCAGCCGGCAATGTTTGGCAATGTCAAACGAGGTAAGCAAATTTCAAACATCGAGATTATTTCTCTTATTTATCTAGCAACGATTTCTAATTCAGGTCACCGTAAAAAAATCACACTGTTTGAGGCGAAGCCGAGTTTGTGATTTTTAGGTGATAGGAAATTAGAAAGCTGTGAGGAAATACGCCAACTTATACGAAGTCATCCTCCCTACCAAAAAAAGATTTCCGAAGGAAATCTACTGCTCATGCTCTCCGCTATAGGAGCCGGCCGGAGGGGGTAGCCGAAGGGGGTCTAAGGGGGAGCGGGTTGGGGAACGTCCGGAAAGTTCCCCTGGGCTCCCCCTTTGAACGAAGAGATATTGTAAATGACAAAGATACAACTCAAGATAGAAAAAATGTAAGTATAACAATTATAATATAATTACCATTAATGATGCATTAATTCAACCTATCTTATGGTATAATAATACCAACAAAAAAGACAAAAGGAGTTTTTATGGATTTTTCACTAGTCCCAGTAGCAGACAAAACATTTCTAAACTTTATATATCTTGGCCTTGGCTCAGAAGGCAAAAACCTCATTGCCATGTTCAACACCAGGGGCAATACCATGATAAAAGAATCAGTAGCAAAGGATTTTGATATAGAATATCTTGACGATGACTACATAGATGATAAAAAGACCTACAAAAGGGCTTTTCTATCTGAATTACTAATAGGAGGTCTAAAGTTAAACAAGGTTCCAGTTTTAGTTGCAAAAGACTCAGCCTTTGACCTTGGCCTTGATCCAATGGGCAATTCCAACGATTGTGACATGGTCCTAGGGTGGAATGTCATCTCCCAATTTGCCTTCAGAGCAAATCCAAAAGAGGGCACATTTGAAGTTCAGACTTCAGACTTTATGGAACCTAACAAAAATAAAACCAACCAACCAATTATAAATATCGAGATAAATTCAAAAATCAAAAAAGCGGCCATAGATTCATCAAGACCTCTTACCATTATTTCTAAAAACCTAGCAAAAGAGGTCGCTGAAAACGAATCTGACCTTAAATCAACTATGGAAATAATCGGAGAAACTATCGAAGACATCACCCACCTAAACCGCCTTACATTCATAAACGACGGCAAGGAAGTGAGTCTCGGATCTGTTGCCATAGAAGAATCTCTAGATAATTCTGATATAGAAATAGTCTTCGGTGCAGACCTCTTAAGGGCAACTAAGTGGGCAATCTACGGACCAACAGGCTATATTAGGCTAGAAAATTACTAAAATGAGCCTAAAAGAAATTAGAGAAATTTTTGCCAAAAATGCAAGTCCAAGCGATAAAAAACCCATGGAAGCCTATATGAGAAATCTCTTTGACTTCTATGGCATAAGGGCAGGCAAAAGACGTGAGCTTTCTAAGACCTATATAAGGGAAGCCAACAAAGCAGATAAAATTGATTGGGATTTTCTTAAATCCCTTTTCGAAGACAAGATGAGGGAGATA
>CAMEGY010000150.1 GCA_945916625.1 uncultured Anaerococcus sp. | reverse complement strand
AGAAGTTGCAACTTGTCCGTGAAGTAGCCTTGTATCAATTCTGGCAAGACCTACCTTAATCTTACCATCGCCAAGAACTGTTCCCTCAGGAATAGCGCCTCCTACCATCTTTTCTTCTACTTCCTTATCAGCAACCGCATCTTCTGCAGTAGCTTTCACCTCAACTGGGTTTACAGATTCAGGTTTGCCCTTGATACCTTCCTTGGCACTATTGATAATAACCTTTGCTATATCATGAGAAGACTCTGAAGTAAATCTTTCAGATAAGGCTTCGATAACCATTGGCAGGTTAAGGCCTGCTACTATAGCCCACTTGTCTTCGTGGCCGTCTAAGACAGCTGAAGCTTGGTTAAAAGGTGTGCCGCCCCATAGGTCACATAAGAATAGAACTTGATCTGAATCGACTTTTTTGATAGCCGCTTCAAGATTTGCCCTAAACTCATCAGGACCCATAGAAGGCTTAAGGACAACTGCTTCAAATTTTTCTTGTGCTCCAAAAATCATTTGAGCAGATTCCTTGATTCCATCTGCAAAAGCCCCGTGGCTTGCAAGGATGATTCCAACCATAACATCTCTCCTTTCCTTTGTTCCTGGAATAATTCCAAGTATTTTTCGACTTAAAATACTATGGTTTTTGTATTCTAAGTCCTATATTGATTAGTATCTCCAATATAAAGACGATTTAAAACCAATCTAGATTCCCCTTATAATTATTACCAAAATAAATCTACATACTAATAAGAAATAAAATCGCCTTTGTATTGGTTTTGACACTTCAATCACACTTTCATTATAACACACTAACATAAAATAGAAAAAGTTTTCTTAGTTAATTTCAAAAGCAAAATCGAATTCTTTTTCTAAACTAATCCTCACTATCAGCTGGGAAGAAGATTCCCGCTTCTATTCTCGCTTGGCTTAGGACTTCTGATGTAATTAGGGTCACATCCTTAAGCTCATCCACCCTTTTCTTATCTCTATTTCTAATAATTTCTTCAAAGGCTACAAATTCATAGTAAAGTCTTGATTTATCAGCATTTTCATTATAATCTTTATAATCTCCGCCGGTTTTTTTGATTTTGTAGGATCCGAAGTTGTTTAGGGCATCTGGGATTTCGATTGTCCCGCCCTCTGCCTGGATGGTATTTAAAAATCCTGCCGAAGAATCCTTAGCACCTATAGAAACTACTTTGAAATCATCATAATCAAGGACACAAACTCCTGATGTATCGATTGACTTTTCGATGTTTGGATAGTACTTTACATCGCTTGGCTTGCCAAAAAGATTTACCGCATAGTCGATATTATAAATATTTAGATCCATAAGGGCCCCGCCTGCATTCCCAAGTGAAAAGGCTGGAGCAATATCCCCCTCCTTGAACCTATCATACCTAGATGAATACTGGGAGTAATTGAAAGATACAATTTTGATCTTGCCAAGCTTTGATAATTGTTCTTTGACCTTGACAGCATTTGGTATAAAGCGGTTGGACATGGCTTCTAGGACAATGAGGTCCTTATCTTCTGCCTTTTTGAAAATCTTAAGGGCCTGGTTGATATTGGCTGCAAATGGCTTTTCGCAGATGATATCCTTACCATAATCTAAGGCCTTATCCATAACCTCGTAGTGGAGATTGTTTGGCAGGGCCACATATACCACTTTCACTTCCTCGTTTGCCAGAAGTTTTTTATAATCTGTATAGTACTTATCTATCTTGTACTCTTCTGATAAGTTCTTAAGTTTTTCTTCACTCCTCGGTGTTGCAGCAATCGCAACTAGGTCAATGCCATCTATTTCATTTATAAAAGTTAATACTTCCTGGGCAATCTTACCTGCCCCTATAATTCCTAATTTCATAGCCAATCCTTTCTGTCATTTATTTTCTAGAATCTCTCATACTAATTAATACCCATTACTATTATTTTATTAGTAAATTTTTCCTTACTAATACTTAAGTCACATTAGAGTATAGTAATTTAAATGAATAATATTAGAAAAGGACTTACTATGATTAAAAATTATGAACTAATAAAAAAAGAAAACTTTGATTCCCTAGGAATTGAGGCTTTCCACTATAAGCATATAAAAACTGGGGCAAATGTAATTTTTGCCAAAAAAGACGATACTAACAAGACTTTTGGGGTTGGTTTTAAGACTCCACCTACAAATTCTAAGGGCATGGCCCATATTATGGAGCACTCTGTCCTAAATGGATCAAAAAAATACCCTACCAAGGACCCTTTCATGGCTATGGATTCTTCAAGTCTACAGACTTTTTTAAATGCCATGACCTATCCAGACAAGACGGTTTTTCCAGTATCTTCTGAAAATGACAAGGACTTTAAAAACCTAGTTGATGTCTATACTGACGCAGTTTTTGCTCCCCTTGTCCTTGACAAAAAAGAAATCCTAGACCAGGAAGGCTGGCACTTCGATATCGATGGCGACAAAGTTGTTGGAGTATCAGGTGTGGTTTATAACGAAATGAAGGGAGCTCTTTCAGATCCTGAGTCAATCATATATAATGATGTGATTTCTTATTTATATAAAAATAGCCCTTATGAATACGAATCCGGTGGCAATCCTGTTGACATCAAGGACCTTTCTTTTGATGAATTTGTAGACTTTTACAAAGCCCACTACCACCCATCAAACGCCTATATTTATTACTATGGAAATATAAAAAATATTGAGGACTATTTGGCTGACCTTGACCGTGATTACCTATCAAATTATGACTACAAGGACTTAGACCTAAGAATTGAAGTTAAGGAAAATATTTACAAAGATATTATCGAATCAACCTATCCAGCAAGCGAAGAAAAGGAAGACGGATCCTATCTGACCTACGCCATGCTCACCAACTCTGCCCTAGATATCAAGGAAACTCTCACTGCTGCAATCCTTGTAAATACGCTTTTTAATATGGATTCATCAAAAATTAGAAATGAGATCCAAGAAAAGCTAGCGCCTGATTATTTCTACGCAAGGTCAACCTACGGAAATAGGTCAGGACTTATAATCCAAGCCCAAAAGACTAAGGATTCAAAGATAAATCTCTTTGAAGAAATAATAGAAAGAGGCCTAGAAGAAGCGGCAGAGGGCCTTAATAAAGAAGCCTTAAGATCTGCCTTCTCCCTCTTTGATTTTGCCCAAAGAGAAAGCCTTAACTCAACTAGCTCCGGACTTAATTACTACCTATCAATGTCCTTTGACGCTGATCCTTTCGAAGTTTTCAAGTTAGTTTCCTACCTTAGAGAGCTCAAGGGCCTAATCGACACTGATTATTATGAAAATTTCATAAAAGAATTTTTCCTAGATAATCCGACCAAACTCCTTCACATTTCAAGGCCTGACCTTGATTATAACAAAAAACAAGAAGAAGAATTAAAGGCTTACATCAAAAAAGTCAACGAAGAAATGACCCCTGAAAAGCTTTCAA
>CAMEGY010000149.1 GCA_945916625.1 uncultured Anaerococcus sp. | reverse complement strand
TGTATTAGCAAATTTCTTTAAAATGATGTGTCCAGATTGCTCACCACCAAGCTCTATATCTTTCTCATACATACGGTCGTGGACATTTTTATCACCCACATCTGTTTTCTCATAATTTATACCAAGATTATCAAAAGCCTTATATAAACCTAGGTTTGACATAACGGTTGTAACCACAGTATTAGATTCTAGAGCATTTTCTTTCTTCATATAATTTGCTAATACATAAAGAATAGAATCACCATCTAAAATATTTCCTTCATTATCAACAGCTATACACCTATCACAGTCTCCATCAAAGGCAAAACCTATGTCAAGTTTATTTTCTACTACAAATTTTTGTAGCCCTTCTATATGAGTTGACCCGGCGTTATTATTGATATTAAATCCATTTGGATCTGCATTGATTACATAAGTATCAGCCCCAAGTGCATCATAAACTGGTTTTGCAATTGTAAAAGCTGCACCATTTGCACAGTCAAGCCCTACTTTAATGCCTTCAAAAGATTTTCTTACAGTTTGGATTAGATAGGCAATATATCTATTACGACCACCAATATAGTCAACAGTCCTACCTATTTCTTCCCCAATAGCAAGATCTATATCCTTTATATCTGAATCAAGATACGCTTCTAGTTCATAGAGAAACTCATCCTCCATCTTCTCGCCATTTTTATTAATAATCTTGATTCCATTATCATGGTAAGGGTTGTGACTTGCTGTAATCATAATACCGCAGTCAAAATCTTCGGTCCTGGTTATATAAGAAACTGAAGGAGTTGGAGTAACGTGGAGTAGATGAGCATTAGATCCAGATGAAGTTATACCTGCAGATAGGGCATCTTCAAACATATAAGATGACCTTCTAGTATCCTTACCAATTAGAATCCTGCCATTACCATTTTTATTTTTAGAAAAATAGTCTCCAATAAACCTACCGATTTTAAAAGCATGGTATACATTAAGGTCTTTGTTGGCCTCTCCCCTAAATCCATCTGTTCCAAAATATTTCATAAATTCTCCTTTTATTTTAATTTAAATTCAACTTCTTTTTTTATTCATTATACCATATAGATTTATAAGAGAAAAATTGGGTAAGTATCTGGAAAGGAGAGAATAATATGAATTTTGAAAAACTTAACACTGAAAAATTATATATAAATGGAAAATACCTAGATAGCACGACTAATAAGTGGATTGAAGTTGAAAATCCAGCTACAGGTGAGATTATAGGAAGAGTGCCAAAGGCTAGCGAAGATGAAATCAATCAAGCAGTTGAAGCTGCATATGAGGCTTTTAAAACTTTCTCTAAAACTAGTCTTGAAGAAAGAATATCTTATATAGAAAAGTTTAAAGATTGGATGATAGACCACCAGAATGAAATTATGGAAACTATCAAGCTCGAACTAGGAGTACCAATTAGGATTGCAAAACCTGGCCAATTTGATAAACAAATTAAAAGGATAGATGTATTTATTGACCAAGCTAGAAAAATTGACTATAGGATAGATATGGATGGTGGTTATGTAAGAATGGAGCCGATTGGTGTTGTAGCAAGCCTTACACCTTGGAACTATCCTCTTGGCCAAATAATTATGAAGGTTATACCTGCCCTTCTAATGGGTTGTCCAATTGTCCAAAAACCAGCTTCAGACACTCCTCTTACAGCTTACTTTGTAGCCAAGGCCTTCGATGAAATAGGCCTTCCAAAAGGTGTTTTTAACCTAATCACAGGCTCTGGTGCGAAAGTTGGAGATATTCTAAACTCCCATCCAAAGGTAGCTATGGTTTCTTATACTGGTTCACTTTCAGGTGGATCATCATCAGCTAAACGTGCCATGGATACAGCAAAAAGAGTTGTTCTTGAACTGGGTGGAAAATCACCAGCAGTATTTATCAAAGGCGCTGATATCAAAATGGGTGTAAGGCAAGTTTTAGACAGAGTTTATTTAAATGTAGGACAAACTTGCTCATGCCTATCAAGAGCTATAATTACTGAAGACATCTACGATGAAGTTGTAGCAGAATTTATAGCCCAATACGATAATTATCCAGTAGGTGATCCAAGCGATGAAAAAACTGTTGTAGGAACCCTTTCTAGCAAAAAGCAATTTGAAAAAGTTAAAAACTTTATAGAAGAAGGAATTAAAGAAGGAGCAAATCTTCTAAAGGGTGAAATTCCTCAAGAAAGTGAAATTGGCTATTACGTTAAACCAGCTATCTTTACTGATGTAAAACCAGGAATGTCAATCCATGATCAAGAAATATTTGGGCCGGTAGTTTCTATAATCAAGGTTAAAGATAAAGAAGAAGCTATAGAGGTTGCAAATGCAGTTGATTTCGGCCTATCTTCAGCCGTCTTTGGAGAGCCTTCCGAAGCAGAAGAAATCGCCTATGAAATTAAGGCAGGAGATGTATACCTAAACTCAAATGGCGGAAGCTCAGAGCTACCATTCGGCGGATACAAGCAATCAGGTGTAGGCAGAGAAGGCGGAAGATTTGGTCTGATGGAATATTTAGAACCTAAATCAATCCACACAGCTTAATTAGAATGTATTTATAGAGGGGCCTCCCCTCTTTTTTGTTTACATAATCTATGTATATATTCATTTAAAATGTATAGACTATTGATATGTTAAAATTATTCACAAATATTTTTTGAGGATGTTGAAGTTTGACTTATTTATAACAATCGACTATAATATACTTGTAAAAAATAATTAATATTTTATGGAGGGAATATGAAAGTAAACAAAAAGTTACTAGCAGGTCTTTTATCTTTGTCAGTTTTATTGGGAGCTTGTGCAAACGATTCTGATAAGAATGTAGAAGAAACAGACACAAAACAAACAGAAGAAGTCAAACAAAGTGAAGAAGTTAAAAAAGAAGTTAAAGAAGAAGAAAAAGATGAATCAAAACCTCTTGCTTTAAATGACGGTACATACAAGGCCTCTGCTCAAGGTTATGATAGAGAGCTTAATATAGAAGTTGAAATTTCTGATGGGAAAATAGCTGACATATCTTTACTAGATAACCATGAAACAGAAGCAGTTATCGAAAGAGCCTTCCCAATCATCAAAGAAAGAATTATAGAAGCAAACAGCCCTGATGTGGACTGTGTTTCTGCCGCTACATTTTCAACCTATGCTGTAAAGGAAGCTGTTCTAGAGGCTATGAAAGAAGCCGGATTTGATGAAGGCATAGAATTTTCTAGATCTACAGGCTACGAAGAAGATAGAGAGCTTGTGGAAGCTGAAGATAAGGAAACTGACTTATTAATTATAGGTGGTGGTCCAGCTGGTCTTTCTAGTGCTATTGATGCTAAGCTTGAAGGTGTAGAAAATGTTACTATCATTGAAAAATTAGACATTCTTTCAGGTAATGGTAAATTTGATATGAACTTTTTTGACCTTGCAAATTCAAAAGCCATGAAGGATGCGGGAA
>CAMEGY010000148.1 GCA_945916625.1 uncultured Anaerococcus sp. | reverse complement strand
GTTATCAAAAAATGACTTTTAAAAATTTCCATGTTAAGATATATGAGAACGATAATTGTTATCAAAAGGAGTTTAAATGAAAAATAATTTCTTATAGCGATGCTTTTAGCATCTCTAACCCTTACAGCTTGGGGCAATGATCAAGCTGAGCACATAGACGAAAAATCAGAAACAAAGCTAGAGGAAACAACCGAGACAAATCCTAGCGAAGATAAAGATGGTAAAGAAAATAAAACTGAAGAGGTACCAGAGAATTCTACAGATGAAACTGTGACCGTAAAAGATGTGACAGGAGAAGTAGAAGTTAGAAAAAATCCTAAGAAGGTTGTAGCCCTTGATAACAGGACTTTTGAAACTCTAGAAGATTGGGGGATCAAGCTTGTTGGTGCACCAAAACCAATTATGCCAGCATCAAGCGGATACAAAAACGATGAATCAGTAGTAGATATAGGAAACCACAAGGAACCAAATCTAGAGGCTCTAGCAGCAGCTGATCCAGATCTCGTAATTGTAGGACAAAGATTTGGTACATATTACGAAGATATCAAAGAGCTCCTACCAAATGCTGATGTAATTAACCTAAACTGGGATGTAAGCGAAGAGGCTGATAATCCTGGAGAAAATCTTATAAATGGTTTTAAGGATTCTATAGATAATTTTGGAGCAATTTTTGACAAGAAAGATGAGGCTGAAGATTTAAAAGCAAAACTTGACGAATCAATTGCTAAGGCAAAAGAAGCTTACAAAGGTGGAACTGTTGTATCCGTAGTAGTATCTGGTGGAGAAATAGGATATTCAACACCTGGTTACGGAAGAGTTTGGGGACCGCTTTATGATGTACTTGGCCTAAAACCAGCTATAGAAGTAGAAAACACATCAAGTGACCACAAGGGAGATGATATCTCTGTAGAAGCTATTGCTGAGGCTAATCCAGCATATCTATTGGTATTAGATAGGGATGCGGCTGTTACAAATCACGGTGAAGAATCAACTCCAGCATCTGACGTAATAGAAGGATCAGAAGCCCTTAAAAATACAGATGCAATCAAAAACTCAGCTATATACTACGCACCAGCTGACACCTACACAAACGAATCACCACAAACCTTCATAAATATATTTGAGGGCCTAGCAGAACTATTCTCTAAATAATGAATATTAGTAAAAGCGCTAGGAAATTTGACAAGTCTCTGATATTTCTAATAATCCTAGTTATTTTACTAGCTACCATCTCCATCTTAACCGGTGCCTATTCTCTAAGAGATAACCGTGAAGGGTGGAGAATGATTTTTATAACTAGGATACCTAGGATGCTAAGCCTTATGCTAACAGGAGCTGCCATGTTCATGTCAGGAATAGTAATGCAGCTTATTACCCAGAATAAATTAGTAGAGCCAACTACAACAGGCACAATAGAGTGGGCAGGCTTAGGTTTGATTTTGGCCTATATTATGGTTCCATCAGCAACTCTTTTGCTAAGGACCACATTTGCTATATTAGCAGCTTTCATAGGATCAATGATATTTTTCCTCTTGCTTAGAAATATTAGGCTAAAATCATCACTTCTTGTACCAGTCTTAGGGATAATGATGGGAGCTGTAGTGTCTGCGGTTTCTACCTTCGTTGCCCTAGTATTCAATATGACCCAGTCTCTTGAACTATGGTTTGCAGGATCTTTTGCACCAATGCAAAAAGGGAGGTACGAATACCTTTATTTTATAATCGTAATAACAATAGCTATCTACATCTATGCCGACAGACTAACCCTAGCTGGTCTTGGAGAAGATGTGGCTACAAATTTGGGACTAAACTACAAAAAAATAATTCTTGTTGCAAATATTTTGGTATCAATAGCAACTGGTCTTGTAGCATCAGTTGTAGGAAATGTACCATTTCTTGGTATCCTTATTCCAAACTTGGTATCTATGTATAAAGGTGACAATCTTAGAGAAAATCTTCCCCACATCTGCCTATCAGCCATGGCAGTCATAATGCTAGCAGACATAGTAGGAAGGACAATCATCGCACCCTTTGAGGTGCCAGTTTCACTAATCTTAGGGTCGGTCGGTGCTATAGGATTTTTAATTATAATGTTTGCTAAGGGAGGAAAAAAATGAAAGAAATTTCATTTAGAACGAAAAAAGAAAAGAAAAAATATTTTTTAATTTTATCGTTTCTAATAATATTGACCCTGGTAAATATCTACGGGCTTTTGACCTATAATAATCCAGTCCCTATTGATTCGCCATCCTTTTTACCGGTTGTAAAAAGAAGGCAAAATACAATCGTTGCAATGTTAATAGCGGCCACATGCCAGGCCCTTGCGACTCTGGTATTTCAGACAGTAACAAATAACAGGATTATAACCCCATCGCTCTTAGGTTTTGAAGCTATTTATTCCACGGTAAATACCGCTACCATGTATTTTTTAGGTATAAATACCTTCATAGCCTTATCTGGAAGGACCTATTACTTAAGCCAAGTTGCTATCATGGTTATTATAAGTCTAATCTTGTTTTCTACACTTTTAAGTAAGGGTAGGAATGTAGATTTCTTACTCTTAGTCGGGATAATTATGGGCCAAGGACTAAGGTCCATATCAGCCTTTATGAGAAGATTACTATCTCCATCAGAATTTGATGTCTTGCAAGCAAAACTATTTGCATCTGTAAATAATTCAGATAAATCCTACTTTTTGATATCAATTATCTTGGTAGGACTTGTTGGAGCAATAATTTTCTCACAAAGTCACAAATTAATTGTAATTAACCTAGGAGGTGGAGTATCAAAAAATCTGGGCCTTGACTATAAAAGGTCAATAATTTTTGCCCTTATTGGAGTAAGCATCCTAATGAGTGTATCAACTGCACTAATTGGACCAATGAATTTCTTTGGATTCTTGACAGTAAGCCTTACTTACGAATTCGCCAAGACCTATGACCACAAATACTTATTTTTGATGGCACTTTTCTTAGCTTATTTCATATTAACTTCGGCTTATTTTGTAATGAACCATATATTTAACGCCAACGGAGTAGTATCAATTTTGATAGAGTTAGTTGGAGGATTGTATTTTATTTACATGGTTTTTAGGAAGGAAAAAAGATGATTAAATTAGAAAATGTAACAAAAAATTATAGTAGTGAGGCAAGAATTGGCCCCATCAATCTTGAAATCAAAGAAGGTGGACTTAATTCAATAATAGGTCCTAATGGTGCCGGCAAGTCTACAACACTTTTGATGATAGGAAGACTTCTTGGGATTGATTCTGGTAAAATAAGTGTAGGGGGAATGGATGTAAATTCTTGTTCTAGCGAAGAGCTTTCAAAAAATCTCTCAATCCTAAGGCAAGAGAACAACTTCACCTCCAAACTTACAGTCAAACAGCTAATCTTCTTTGGTAGGTACCCTTATTCAAAGGGCAGACTTACCCCAAATGATGTGGAAATAATTGATAAA
>CAMEGY010000147.1 GCA_945916625.1 uncultured Anaerococcus sp. | reverse complement strand
GAGAATTGAAAGAGAAACTTAAAATGCTGACTTATACACTAACTTATCTTGTAAGGATTGATTTTAAATATATAAGTCTTGTATTAATAAAGTCAGCCTTGTTTGGTATTATGCCTGTAATTAATTTAAAATTAACCCAAGTGCTCATTGATTCGTTAACAAGAGGGCAAGAAATTGAGTTCATAAAGATACTAATTCTTATAAGTGTTTTTACTTGCTTATCTGATTTAGTAGGTTTTAGTATAAAAAAGACAGAGGATTTTTCCTTGTTAGAGATTAATAAATTTATAAATATAGATATACTAAATAAAATTAAGAAATTAGCCACTAAAAAGTTAGAAACTGATGTATAAAATTTATATTGAGACTTATTCTTATAATAAATCCACAGATGTGTTATAATATTAGGACTACAGAAAACTCCAACTTCTATTTTTAGAAGCTGGAGCTTTTTCTTACAATTATTAAATTACCTTTCAAACATTTCTCTTAAGACAGGGTTGTGTTCGCTTTTGTAATAGTATTTAAAATCATCTATGGCGTCTTTTTCTTCTAAGAATTCTCTTAGGCCCCAGGTGCCACCTATATCTTCTAGGATTCCTTGGCCTTTGCCAGTTAAGACCCTTGGTATATGAGGGTCTTTTACTTCTTTTGGGTCTAGGATTTTTTCTAATTTTATTTTAAATTCCCAATTATCCCCAAAATCATAGGTAAAGTAAAGCTTATCACCTAGCTTGAGGTCTAAAGTCTCTATCAAATCAGATGCATCCCCATAGGAAATCTTTGGTCTTACACTTTCAACCAGGTCTTGTTTTTGCTTATCTATTGCCTCTTTCGCCTTATCAAAATCTATGACCTTATTATTAGCTAAGGAGTTAAATATTTCCCCTAAGATGTACTCGCTATCATTTTCATTTTGAAAGTCAAAAAATTCTCCATGATCAGGCCTATCATTTTTCATTTCTTCTTCACGATAGCGCAAATCTTCACGTTCTTCTTCGCTTAGTTCAAATCTAGATATAGACATCTTGCCATCGTAGTAAATATCATTTCTTGTGATATGACCTTTGAAATCAGGATTTTCTCTCCTTTTTCTATAGTAGTCATTTTCTCCCTTAGGAAGCATTATCCCATATAGGTGATACATTTGGCAATCATATATTATCATCATTACATCCATGAGATCTTCTATATTTAATTTGCTGGATATTTGTATCCTTCTCCATGTTCTAGGCTTAAAATCCATTAACTCTGTAACAAATTGATATATTTTTTCTTCCATAATAGCTCCTTTAACTGACTGTAATTTTATCTTGATTTATAATTTAAATATATTATAAGGGATTTATCTTAATAATAAAAGTTTAATGCATATAAAAAACCCGGCTTCCAAAGGAAACTGGGTTTTACTTTCTAAATTATAATTTAGTTTTCTAGAAATTTTATTTTTTACTTCTAACAACCTTAGCAACTTCCCCAAATACAAGTGGAATTAGGGCAAGGGCTAAGACTGGGAGCCATTCCCATGTGAAAGCTACTATTTCAAAAAGCTCTCTTAAGAATGGTACATACATTACTACTAGAAGTAAGCCAAAGGATAGGATTACTGCCTTGATTAGGTGTGGGTTTGATGTAAAGCCTAATTCCTTTAGGGTGTATTTTGTACTTCTTACAGAAAATGCTCTTAGAAGTTCTGATGTTATAAGTGTTGCAAATACCATTGTGTGAGCGCCTTCGATTGAATCTGGGAAGATCCATTTTAGACCAATAATGTAAGCAGCAAGGACTGCTATAGTTATAAATATTGATTGGCTAATTAGGTTGGTCCTCACATCTCCAGAGATTATTGATTCTCTTGGATCTCTTGGTGGCTCTTCCATGAGGCCTGGCTCTGCTGGTTCAACACCAAGGGCAAGGGCTGGGAAGGCGTCAGTAACTAGGTTTAGCCATAATAGTTGGATTGGTGTAAGTGGGCTTGGTAGTCCCATTAGGATTGATAGGAAAACTATCAAAACTTCGGCAATATTACATGAAAGTAGGAAGGATACAAACTTTTTGATGTTTGAGAAGATTACTCTTCCTTCTTCTACTGCATTTACAATTGTCGCAAAGTTATCGTCAACTAAGATCATATCTGATGCATCCTTGGCAACGTCTGTACCGGTTATACCCATAGATACACCGATGTCAGCGTTTTTGATTGCTGGTGCGTCATTTACACCGTCACCTGTCATGGCAACGACATTGTCATTTGCTTCCAGAGCTTTTACAAGTTGTACCTTATTTTCTGGAGATACCCTGGCAAAAATTCTCTTGGTTTTGACAATTTCTCTGATTTCTTCATCTGTCTTATCATTTAGTTCAGAACCTTGCATGGCTTGGTCACGGCTTGATGCGATGCCAAGTTCTTTTGCAATTGCAAGGGCTGTTTCAAAATAATCGCCTGTAATCATGATTACATCGATACCAGATGCGTGACATTCAGCTACAGCGGTCTTGGCTTCTGGTCTTGGTGGGTCGATCATGCCTGTTAGACCTACAAAAATCATATCTTTTTCGATATTTTCTGTTGTAAGGTCTTGGTCAAGCGTATCAAGTGGTCTAAAGGCATAGGCCATAACTCTTAGGGCCTGGCTTGCAAGATCGTTGTTCTTATCAGAATAGATTTTGCGTTTGGCTTGGTCAAAGTCTACCATTTCGCCATTTTCTAAGATTTGTGAAGAGTTGCTCATGATTACATCCGGTGCACCCTTTGTGAAGGCATAGTATTTGCCGTCCATTTCGTGGAAGGTTGTCATCATCTTCCTTGTAGAATCAAATGGTATTTCTTCTATTCTTGGGTGTTTTTCGTTAAGATTTTCTTGGTTAATATTCCATTTTTCAGAAAATGTGAGCATGGCCCCTTCTGTAGGGTCGCCTGTAATCTTGTATTCTTCGCCTTCTCTTGTAAGGTTTGCGTCATTACATAAAGATGCGATAGTCATTAGAAGCTTAATTTGTCCGTCATCTTCTATTACTTCTTTGTTAGCATTTCTAATATCACCCTCTGGCTTGTAGCCCGAGCCTTCAACCTCGTATTCTTCATCATTTGTGAAGACTTTTGTGATGGTCATCTCATTTTGGGTAAGAGTTCCGGTCTTATCTGAACAGATAACTGTGGTTGAACCAAGAGTTTCTACAGATAAGAGGTTTTTAACGATAGCCTTTCTTTCGGCCATCCTGTTCATGCCGATTGATAGGACGATTGTAACAACAGCTGTAAGTCCTTCTGGTATAGCTGCAACTGCAAGAGATACTGCAACCATAAAGGTCTCAAGCAGATCATCTCCTCCTCTTAAATAACCTAGGCCAAAAACTGCTACACATACTATGATTACAAGTAGGGCAAGGACCCCGATGCTCGCGCGACGCTCACCGAACTCGGCGACGTAGGCCCGCACATCCTCGATCGAGTCCACACGCGAGCGTGCGGAC
>CAMEGY010000146.1 GCA_945916625.1 uncultured Anaerococcus sp. | reverse complement strand
GATGTATTTGTAGAAAAAGCAAAAGAACTTGGTCTCGAAGTAGTTGCTGATGAGTCCTACGGGGATAGCGATACAGACTTCAAAGCCCAACTTACCAAGATTAGAAAAGAAGAACCAGATGTACTTCTTATACCAGATTATTACGAAAAGGTAGCTCTAATAGCACCACAAGTTAGAGATGCGGGAATCGATGCAACCCTAGTAGGGGCAGACGGCTGGGATACCGTCCTTTCAGTAATGGATGAGTCAAGCTTTGATGCTATAAATGGTTCATACTTTGCCAACCAATTTACCCTAGAAGATTCAAGTGAAAATGTACAAAAATTTATCAAAGATTATAATGATAAATATAATGAGGATCCTTCAACATTTGCAGCAGAAGGTTATGATACAGTTTATCTATACAAACAAGCAGTAGAAGCAGCAGATAGCTTTGATTGGGATAAGGTAATAGCATCCCTTAAAGATATATCATTTGACGGAATCACAGGTTCATTTACCTATGATGAAAACAACAACCCAGTTAAGACCGCTAAGATGATAAGGATTGAAGACGGCAAGTACAAATTCGATAGCGACGCTGGAGTAGATAATTAAAAAAGAAATAATGTAGCATTTAGGGTAAATAACCAACTTATGGGTTTTTACCCTATTAAAAGGAGTTGTAATGGATTTTATTAGCCAATTATTTAATGGCTTGCAATTAGGAAGTATATACGCCCTAGTAGCCCTAGGTTATACTATGGTCTACGGTATAGCAAAACTTATAAATTTTGCCCATGGTGATATTATCATGGTTGGTGGATATACTGTATTTTTGGCAATAAGCCTACCAGTATTTAAATCTGGCCTACCACTTTGGTTGGCCGTAGTACCTGCTATTGTAGTTTGTACAATCTTAGGTGTTTTGATAGAAAGAATCGCCTATAGACCACTTAGGAATTCTTCAAGGATATCACTACTTATAACAACAATAGGTGTGTCTTTGTTTTTGCAAAATTTATTTGTAAAAATATTTTCATCATCTGCTAAACCTATACCAGCACTTTTCCCACAAAAGTCTATAGACTTTGGGGGAACTCACCTATCTTTTGCTACTGTGATAACTGTTGTGTCTACAGTGGTCCTTACTTATTTGCTAAACTTGTTTGTCAATAAAACAAAACACGGCAAAGCAATGCTTGCTGTAAGTGAAGACTATGGGGCAGCAGAGCTAGTAGGTATCAATGTCAACCAAGTAATGACAATGACCTTTGCAATAGGGTCAGCCCTTGCTGGAGTGGCTTCTGTTTTATATGTATCAAGCTATCCACAAATCCAGCCCTTCATGGGTTCTATGCTTGGTATAAAGGCCTTTACAGCGGCAGTATTAGGTGGGATTGGATCTATACCTGGTGCTGTAGTAGGTGGTCTAATCCTAGGCATAATAGAAGTTATGACCAGAGCCTACCTATCAAGTGCCTACGCAGATGCTATTGTATTTGTACTACTGATTGTAGTTTTACTTGTTCAGCCAAATGGTTTGTTTGGTAAGTTAGAGAAAGAAAAGGTGTGATATGTCAAAAAATAGAAGAAAAACCTATCTTATCACAACTGTCCTTGTAGTTTTATTTTTCGTTTTAATAGAGACTCTAATCTCAGCTAAGGTCATAAATAGGTATTGGCAGAACATTTTGATATTAATTTGTATAAACATGATTATGGCGACAAGCCTAAACCTAACTGTAGGTGTCCTTGGTCAAATAAACCTAGGGCATGCTGGCTTTATGGCAATCGGTGCCTACTCAGCAGCTTTGTTTCTAAAATCAGGTCTTGTTACAGGCTTTCCTGGCTTTATCTTAAGCCTAGTAGTTGGCGGCCTTACTGCAGCCATATTTGGTGTTTTAATCGGCCTACCTGTCCTAAGGCTTACAGGAGATTATCTTGCTATAGTGACTCTTGCCTTTGGTGAGATTATTAGGGTTTTGATAGAAAATTTAGAATTTACTGGTGGTGCCCAAGGTCTTGCTGGCATACCAACAGTAAAGAGTTTTGGAAATTATTATTTTTTAGCAGTCTTAGTAATAACAATGATTTTCACCTATGCCTCAAGTCGTCATGGAAGGGCAGTTTTATCTATAAGAGATAACGAACTTGCAGCACAAGCTTCAGGGATAAATATAACAAAGTATAAGACACTTGCCTTTACCCTATCAGCAGTATTTGCTGGAATTGCTGGCGCGCTTTATGCTCAAAGCATAGGTGTTTTGGCTGCTAATATCTTTAACTACAACAAGTCTTTTGACTATTTGGTTATGGTAGTGATTGGTGGTATGGGCTCAATGACAGGTGCAGTTTTCTCATCAATCGGACTTACAGTCTTGCCAGAAATCCTTAAACCACTTGCAGAGTGGAGAATGGTAATATACGCAGTAATATTGATTGCAGTTATGATCTATAGGCCACAAGGTCTACTTGGTAGAAAAGAATTTTCTATAAGAAGATTTTTAAACATAGATAAGTATTTGAAAGGAGATGTAGAAGGTGAATAGTAAAGAAGTAATAAGTGAAAATGTTCTTGAAGTAAATAACTTAAGCATCTCTTTCGGTGGACTTAAGGCGGTAGATGACGTATCATTTAAACTTAAAAAGGGCGAACTTTTAGGATTAATTGGTCCTAACGGAGCAGGTAAGACGACCTTATTTAACATGCTATCAGGTGTATATACGCCTACAAGTGGCAAGATAATTTTAGATGGGCAAAAGGTAAATGGAATTTCCCCAGATAAATTATCTAAGCTTGGAGTAGCAAGGACTTTTCAAAATATAAGACTATTTGATAATCTGACAGTTTTAGACAATGTAAAGCTTGCTATGAACCAATATATGGAATACGGAATACTTAGCGGGATTTTTAGATTTCCTTCTTATTGGCAAGAAGAAAATGAAACAACAGAATTATCCAAAGAAATCTTAAAGTCATTGTCACTTGAAAAATACTTCAGAGCCTACGCAGGCTCTCTCTCCTACGGAAACCAAAGGAAGCTTGAGATTGCACGAGCTATGGCAACAAGGCCAAAAGTTTTGCTTTTAGACGAACCAGCTGCAGGTATGAATGAATCTGAAACCCAAGACCTTATGAATTCTATCAAAATAATAAGGGAAAAGACAGGTGTATCTATACTTTTGATAGAGCATGATATGAACCTTGTCCTTGGCATTTCTGAAAGACTTGTTGTCCTAAACTATGGGGAAATCTTAGCAGAGGGTAATCCGAGAGAAGTTATCTCCAATGAAGAAGTAGTCAAGGCCTACTTAGGTAGCTAGAAGGAGCTAGGAATGAGTATATTAAAAATAGAAGATTTAAGTGTTTCTTATGGAAATATCAAGGCTCTTAAGGGGATAAGCCTAGAGATAGAAGAGGGCGAAGTTGTCTGTCTAATAGGGGCCAACGGAGCTGGCAAAACTACATTACTTAAAATTATTGCTGGTGTAGATAGTTTT
>CAMEGY010000145.1 GCA_945916625.1 uncultured Anaerococcus sp. | reverse complement strand
AGGTCAAACCTGCTTTATGTATCAGATGGTTTTGATATGCTAAGGGTAAATCTTAAGTCAGAGGCAGGGGATAAAAAAATTACCGGACCAATGTCAATAGAATTTAGAAATGTTAGCTTTTCCTATCCCCTATCTGATGTAAATGTTTTGGAAAATCTGTCATTTACAATTCGTGAAAAAGAAAAAATCGCAATTGTAGGAGTAAATGGAGCTGGTAAGTCTACCATAGTTTCCCTAATCCTAGGCCTTTATAAGCCAACAGAAGGCGCGATTTTTATTAACGGCATAAATGCCAATGACCTTGACCTAAAAGAAAGATATGCCGCCTTTGCTACTGTCCTTCAAAATGTTGAGCCCCTTGCAGTTTCCATTGCAGAAAATGTGGCGGCAACTGACGAAAATATCGACAGGGAAAGAGTCATCGATTCTCTAAAAAAGGCAGGTTTAGGATATAAGCTCGACCAATTACCAAAGGGAATTGACACCCAAATGACCCGAAATATCAGTGACTCCGGAACACTTTTCTCTGGAGGAGAAAACCAAAAACTTGCAATCGCCCGCGCCCTTTATAAGAAAAATGCCGGAGCATTAATAATGGACGAACCAACAGCAGCCCTTGACGCCCTTGCAGAAGAGAAAATCTATAGGGACCTCGATGAGATTAGTAAGGACAAAACCTTAATTTTTATCTCCCACAGGCTGGCATCCACAAGATTTTGTGATAAGATTATGCTTCTTGACGGCGGCAAAATCACAGAATACGGAACTCACGAAGAGCTTTTAAAACAAGATGGGCTCTATAAGAAAATGTACGAATCCCAAAGAAAATACTACTTGGAGGAAAATCATGAAAAATAAATTAAGGGCCCTCTGGCTTTTTATGAAAATTACTGCAAAAAACGATCCTCTTTATATACCGGTAATTATCCTAAACGCCTTGGCTCCAGCAGCAGCAACCATGGTAAATGTCTTTGTACCAATGATTTTTATCAACCAAATCACAGACCCAAAGCCAGCTGACCAGTTTATAAAAATTGTAGTCTTGTTAATTATAGGAAAAATCCTCCTAGAAAACTTAGAAAGACTTTTAAGCAGAGAAGAATTTGTAAGACGCCAGGGAATTAACGATTATTTGACCTTTGAGCTTGCAAAAAAAGCCATGGATTTGACCTATCAAAACATAGAAAATCCAGTCACCCTAGACCTAAAGGAAAAGGCCAATGCTGCGATTTATATGGGATCTATCCACAACTTGCTTACTTGCCTTAGGGATATAATAACAAGTGTGGCAACCATGATAGGAACTGCCCTTGTAATCATATCTTTCTCGCCTTACTTGGTCGCATTTTCAATCCTTATCTCGCTTTTGATAATCTTTGTAAATGCAAAAGAATCGGCCTACACCAGCAAGTTCAACCTAGAGATTGTAAATGTAAACAGGAGATTTTCCTATTATTTCTCTCTCATGGCAAGCACCCAATACCAAAAGGAAATTAGGGTTTTTGACCTAGGACCTATGGTCAAGTCCAAAACCCAAGGATACTTAGACCAAATGATGGGTGGATTTGAAGATAAATTCGGATTTGAGGCCAACATGGGAGCTATAAAAATCTTCTTAGAATCTATTTTAAGACTAGTTTCCTACACCTATGTTGCAATGAGAACTTTATCAGCCGCCTACGGCCCACAAATTTCCTTTGGATCTTTCTCAGCTATAATTTCTGCCAACGAAAACTTTATGAAATCTTTCCAAACCATGTTTTCAGAGCTAGCAGACTTTATAATGAGCCTTGCTAATCTCGAACCTTTATATGATTTTTATATCCTAGATTCTGATTTTGAACAAGGCCTTGAAGAAGCAGGAGATTTTGAAAGCCTAGAATTTAAAAACGTGACCTTTACCTATCCAGGATCTGATAGGATAATAATTAACAACCTGTCATTTAAAATAAATAAGGGTGAGAAAATCTCAATTGTGGGTGTCAATAACGCTGGAAAGACAACTATAATTAAGCTTCTCCTTAGATTTTTTGATATTGACAGCGGAGAAATCCTATACAATGGTGTGAATATAAATAAAATCAGCAAAAAATCCCTCTATAAAAAAATTACAGGAGTCTTCCAGGACTTTGCCATCATGCCTTTTACCATAAAGGAAAATATTATTGGAAATAAGGATTATGAAGAAGAAAAAACATCAGAAATTATAAAACAGCTAGATCTTTGTGAAAAGATAAAAGAACTTCCTAATGGGATTAACACTTATCTAAATAAGGATATCTACGAAAAGGCAACAGACCTATCCCTAGGCCAAAAGCAAAAGCTTGCTATAGGCCGTGCCCTTTATCAGGACGCAGATTTCCTAATATTAGATGAGCCAACGGCATCCTTAGACCCCCTTGCTGAAAGCAAAATCTACGAGCATTTTAATGAAATGACAGAGGGCAAAACTGCAATCTTTATCTCCCACAGGATGAGCTCATCAAGATTTACTGACAAAATCCTATTATTAGACGGAGGAAAGGCAGCAGCCTTCGATAGTCACCAAAACCTAATGAGAACAGACAACATCTACTCCAAACTCTACAAGGCCCAGGCCCAGTATTTTGAATAGCATAATCCACAACAAAAAAACTCCCAAAACCGGGAGTTTTCTTATTTTTTATTATTGTGCGAAATCACTTTCAAATTGTGGTGCGAAAGCTTCCATTTCTGCTTCTACATCACTATCTGGGTTTGATAGGATTTCTTCAAGTTTGCTTGCTACGTCGTTGTAGGCTTGTTGGCTGCCTGGTACAAGTGGTCTTGAGAATAGTTTTGTACTTGCTTCTTCAAGGATTTTTGGAATTTCTGAATCAGAGTTTTTGTATTCTTCAGCTTCTACCGCGCTTGTTCTTGCTGGCATGTAGCCTGTTGCAAGACCAAATTTGATTTGAGATTCTTTACTTGCTAAGAATTTAAGGAATCTAAATGCTGCATCTTTTTGTTCATCGCTTGCGCCTTCAAACATATATACGTTTGTACCTTGTTGTACTGCTTTTTCTGCTGGATATGCTTGAGCTGCATATTTGAATTTGCCTTCTACACCTTCTTTAACATATACTTCACCAGCGTTTGATCCGATGTAGCCTGCTAGTTGTTCATTTGCAAAAGGACCTGATAGGTATTGGTCAGTACCAGCTATTCTGAAATAGCCTTCCTTGATACCGTCTAGGTAGTAGTTTATAGCTTCGATTGATTCTGGGCTTGTAACGTCAAGATCTGGACCAAATTCGATTCCCTTATTTTTTAGGTAGGTTACATAGAAATTAGATAGTGAGTCCCAACCAAAAGCAGGGATTCCCTTTTCTTCTTTAATCTTTTTAGCAACTTCTTTAAGCTCTTCGAAGTTTGTTGGATTTTCAAGGCCTAGTTCATCAAATAGGTCTTGGTTGTACCAAAGAACTTCTGTAGATTTGTTAAATGGTATACCGATAATTTTATCG
>CAMEGY010000144.1 GCA_945916625.1 uncultured Anaerococcus sp. | reverse complement strand
CCACACTTTTGTGCCTGATTTCTTTTCTAAGGGCATCTATGGCCTTATATCTTGCGATACCTGCGCACCAGTTTTTAAAGCTTGATCTTTTAGGATCAAATGATTCGATATTATCCCAAACTGCAAGGACGCTTTCGTTTAGGACCTCCATCCTGATTTCTTCGTTGAAGGTAAGGACCTTGTAGATTGATGCCTTCATGACTGGGCCGTAGGAGTCGATAAAGGCCCTAAGAGATTTTTGGTCCCTATTTTTTATTCCTCTTATAATCTTTTTTTCATTCATAGTACCTCCTTCACTTATATATTCGTAAAGACTTGTTACTTTCTATCAAATTATTTAAAAAATTATTATTATAATTATTCGTAAATTTCTAACAATATCCTCTAAATTGTGAATAAATACTTGAGTTTGACTAAAAATTATTAAAACCTCTTTAATTAGCTATCTTAATTGCTTGCAAAGGTTTTATATATCTGATATTATACATTAGGAACCAAAATACATATACAAGGAGAGAAAATGAACAAGAAAAAAACGTTAGCATTACTTTTATCAATGTCAATGCTTTTCTCAGCTTGCGGTGGCGCAAAAACAGATAATAAGGCTGAGGATCAAAAAGAGGAAACAAAAGTAGAAGAGGCTACAGGAGAGGCTACTGGTGAAGGTACAGCTAAGGGTCACAATGGTGATATCAAGGCCGTAGTTACTTTTGAAGGAGATAAAATTGCTAAAGTCGACCTAGAACACGAAGAAACAGAAGGTCTAGGGGATAAAGCGGCAGATAGCCTAGTAGAAAAGATTGTTGCAAACAACTCTGTAAATGTCGACACTGTATCAGGTGCTACAGTTACATCTACTGCTCTTATAGAAGCTGTTAAGGCTGCTATCGAAGCAAGCGGTAGGGATGTAAAGGCATTTGAAACTGAAGCAGAAGAAAAAACTGGCGAAACAATCGAAAAAGAAACTGACGTAGTTGTAATAGGTGGCGGTGGTGCAGGTTTTGCTGCAGCAGTTAGCGCTAAAGAAGCGGGAGCAGATGTAATCCTTCTTGAAAAACTAGCTTCAGTTGGTGGTAATACACTTATTTCTGGTGGAGAATATGCAGCTCCAGCAAACGAACTTCAAGAAAAAGAAGGTATAGAAGATAGCAAGGAACAATTTGCAAAAGACGTTGAAGAAGCTGGTGGAGATCCAGAGCTTATCAAGGTTCTTGCAGATCATGCTACAGAAGATGCTTATTGGCTAAGAGATGAAATCGGAGTTGAGTGGTTAGATTCACTTATGTTCTTTGGTGGTCACTCAGTTAAGAGATCTCTAATTCCTGCAGCTCACACAGGTAACGAGCTAATCAAAAACTACCTAAACAAATCAGAAGAGTTAGGAATCGAAGTACAAACAGAAGCTGACGTTAAGGAAATCTTAGCAGAAGATGGAAAAATTGCTGGTGTAAGAGTTGAAACTGCTGATGGCGAAATGATCGTCAAGGCTAAATCAGTTGTTATAGCATCAGGTGGTTTTGGTGCAAACGATGAAATGACCTATGAATTTGATAATGAAATAGACGAACACGTACTTTCTACAAACTCACCAGGAGCTACAGGTGATGGTATCCTAATGGCAGAAGAACTTGGTGCAGATACAGTAGATATGGAAAAAATCCAACTTTACCCAATCTGTGACGTAGAAACAGGCAAACTTCTATACTGTGGAGACACAAGACTTGTAGGTGGTGCTCTACTAGTAAATAAAGAAGGTAATAGATTTGTTGAAGAATTAGGCACAAGAAGAGAAATCTCAATGGCGATCAAAGACCAAACAGACTATGTTGGCTACCTACTTTGGGACGAAACATCAAACGAAACAACAGGTACAATGGCTTCAAACCCACAAGAAGCAGAAAGCCTATTTGAAAGAGGCCTAATGGTAAAAGCTGATACTCTTGAAGAATTAGCTGAACACTTTGACATCGACAAAGATGTCCTACTTGAAACAGTAGCAACATTTAACGAAAACTCTGCAAAAGAAGAAGATCCAGAATTCAACCTAAGAATGCTAGGATGGCAAGTAAAAGACGCACCATTTTATATGATGAAGGCAGCACCAGCTGTTCACCACACGATGGGTGGTCTAAAAATCAATACAGAAGCCCAAGTTCTAAACAAAGACGGTGAATGGATTGATGGACTATACGCAGCAGGTGAAGTAACAGGTGGAATCCACGGTTCAAACAGACTTGGATCTGTTGCAATGACAGACATAACAGTATTCGGAAGAATCGCTGGTGAAAATGCAGCAGCAAATGCTAAAAAATAATAGATAGATTTTTAAATAGCCCCTCATAGGGGTTATTTTTTTAATGGTAAGTCAAATTTTGCGAGCAAAATTTGACTGGTCTACACAATTTTTCAAGCACCAAAGGGTGCGAAGAAAAATTGATGTAGAACCTTATGCAATTTTTTATGGACTAACGTGACGAATAGGAACGTTATCCATAAAAAGATTGCTATGAGACCATTAAGTTTGCAAATAATTGTTTAAGTTAAGGGCTTTTACGGTATATATAAGGTAGCGTTAAAAAACAATTAAGAATAAATACTACAAATCTAGGAGGATTCATGATACAAACAGAAGTTAAAAACAAGATAGGTATTATTTACCTAGATAGGCCTAAGGCTCTAAATTCTCTGAACCGTCACATGATAGCAGAAATAAAAAAAACGTTAAGAACTTGGGAAAAAGATCCGGATATAAAGGCAGTATTATTTGATTCAAAGTTTGAAAGAGGACTTTGTGCAGGAGGCGACCTTAAGGAAATATATGTAGATTATCTTAAAAATGATGAGGCAAAAGATAAGGATGTATTTTTTAGGGAAGAGTTTGCCCTTGATAAATATATAATGGACTATCCAAAACCAATGATAAGCCACTGGTTTGGGGTAACCATGGGCGGAGGAATTGGGCTAACTATCCATTCTGACCTAATAATAGCAGATGAAACTGTTAATTGGGCCATGCCAGAAACAAGCCTAGGCTTTGCACCAGATGTTGCTGTTGGTTATTTTATATCACAACTTCCACAAGCTTTAGGCCAATATGTAGGCCTACTCGGGGCTAGACTCTACCCAGACGACCTTCTTAGATACGGACTTTGCCATGTTTTAATAGATTCGAAAGATTATGAGGAAGTTATAAATAGACTGATGACTTTTGATACAGATTCTGATAATTTTATAGAAGAGTTTAAAGAAGCTATAAGAGATTTAGCAAAAGATCCTAAAGAGACTGAAAACAGCAAAAATATGGAAGAAATCGAAATACATTTCTCAAAAGATAGTGTTATTGAAATAAGAGAAAGTCTAGAAAAAAGTGAATCTGACTTTGCAAAAGAAAGTCTAGCTGTATTAAATAACAGAGATCCTTTTGCCCTTGTAGTTCAATTTAAAAAATATTTCCTCGGCAAAAATCTAACCAAACAAGAAACCATAGACTTAGACCTAG
>CAMEGY010000143.1 GCA_945916625.1 uncultured Anaerococcus sp. | reverse complement strand
AATCAAGATATTTACGAGTTTTTACATCTGATGATAAGCTTTTTGCAACAAAAAAACTAGGCGATTAGGCCTAGTTTAGTGAATATTTTTATTATTTTTTGTCTACAAACATCCTATCAGATTTTGCTCCAACTAGTCTGTAGTATTTTACAGGTCTGCCTGACCTATCTCCCATGTATCCTTTTCTTGGTGTAACTGTTACGCCGTTACCTGAATAGTTCATGTGGATTATTGTATCTTCTTTTTTATTTAGAATAAAGCCAGTGTGACCACCTTCTCCTAGTGATTTTCCTGGTATACCGGATACGAAGATGTCACCATAGTCGATATCACTTTCGCTTATTTCTCTCATTATAGTTCCCTTTGCACCCATTGCAAATAGGGTTTCGGTGTTGCCTATGAAGGCATCCGATTTTAGGAAACCTCCGTAGATTAGGGCCCTATATACAGCTGAAGAGCAGTCTGCTTCTTTTTCTGATGTTCTAGATGGTCCCATGTTGTAGGTCATGCCTTTGTTTTTGGCATCAAACATCCAGTCCATTACATAGTCAAGATTTTTCTCTCCTGCTTGTTTGTAGCCATCTACTCTTGCAATTCCTTTTTCGTTTGTCTTATATTCAATTCCATTTTGCATGTAGGTTGAATTTAGAACTAGGCCATTGTCGTCAAAGCAGTATAGGTTGCCGTTAATCTCCCAAACACCTTTTTTGATATAACCTGCATTGTTGGTATGGAAAGTTTTGCCTTTGTATGTTACCCATGCATCTTTTTTAAGAGTAGCTATACCCTTTTCATTTATATCAAAGTATAAGCCGTTTGTTATAGATGGCCTACCTGTAATCATGGCACCAGTTTGATAGCTAAATACATATGTATTTCCATTTATGTCAACTGGTCCTTTTGCAAGTGTTCCGTCATTTGTTGTTCTATAGCTTATTCCATCAAGGGCAAACCATTTGTTTTTAGGGTTTGTAACTATACCCATTGCGTTTACTTCATAGTATTTGTCAGAGACAATCATCTTCTTGTTTGTTTGAAGCTTGCCGTCCTTGTCAAACATGTAGTCCTTATCGCCTACTTTGGTTACACCTTTGGCAATCTTGCCGCCATCCCTAGTCCTATAAATATTGTTATTTACATTGACCCATTTGTTAGAAACGGCATTCATTCTACCAAGTCTATCTAATTCATAGTAGGTAGAGTCGGTTAGGATCTTTTTATTTCTCTCAAGTATTCCATCTTGTGAAAAATAGAACTTGTTTTTGCCAATTTGATTGATTCCTCTAGAGAAATTACCGTCAGCTTTGTTATAATAAATATCCTTACCAATATTTAGCCATTTGTCTTTAGGATTTGATATATCACCTACATTGTTGGCCCTATAAATTTTATCATTTACCTTTATATTGGTATTTTTAACTACTTTATTGTCTTTATAATACCTAATTTTGTTGTTTTTCTTAACAAAGTATCCACCAGCTGTAGAAGTGTAATAATTTTCTTCTTCAATTTGAGTTTGTTCGTTGTGAATTGATGTTACTTCACTAGATTCATAAGTTGTATTTAGTGCTTCATCAAGGTTTTTATCATCATAATAGATAAGGCCAGGTAGTCTTTCTTCGTCTACTTTGCCATCTACTTCTACTTTTTCTTCTGAGTTTGTTTGTTCTTCTGAATTTATTTCGTCTGAATTTATTTCTTCTAAGTTTATTTCTTCTAAGTTTTGGCCAGTTTGGCTTTGCTCTTCATTAGCAAACTCATTATTAAGTTCACTTGTAAAATCAGAAGAATTAGCCTCAGCGCTTGTTTCTTCTGATGATAGGTCAAGATTTTGTGCACTTGGATTTGCCTCTAATCCTTCTTCGCCAAAAGCTTCACCAGTATACTGTCTGCTTAGGTCTTGGGATTGGTTATCCAAATCATTTTCATTGTTTTCGCTTATACTGTCCATACTCTCATTTAATAGAAGATTTTTATCCTCACTTGCATGAGCGTTAGTAAGATTGACAGCAGAAGATAAAAATAATGTTGAGGCGAGCAGAACAGTCTTATTTATTTTTTTCATCGTCTTTTCCCTCTCTATATTACAATTTTATTACAGGCATTTGTTCTCTATTCAAAAATCTATAGCTATTATATAATATATTCTAGAAAATTGCAACAAAAAGGTTACAAAATTGTAAAGATTTGTAAGAATTAGGCTTAAAAGGCAGATTTTTGAGCTTTACTTTATAATAGTAGCTAAAAATGGTATGATTAATTATATAAAATTAAGCAATCTAAAATACAAAGGACGGAAATATGGATAAAAAATCACTAGCCCTAACCCTAGCCCTAGGCTTAGTAATAACTGGATGCAATAGTGCGAATGAGCCAGCATCTAATGTATCTGAAGAAACTATAGCCAAGGCCCTAGATGGTAAGGTAGACCTCGAAAAAGAAAAAGTAGAAGAAGAAAATAAGGACAACAAAGAAAATCCTGTTGATGAGAAGACTGACAAGGCAAAATGGGATCCAAGTGCAAAAAATCTCAGAAAGCTAATGGTAGACATGGGAGAATTTTCCCCATCCCTTGCTAGAAATATCGACGATAAGGACCTAGTTGCTCTTTATGAAAAAGCTAAAGGAATGAGTGATAGGACTGGATATTGGGATGTAAAAGACTTCTTCTTCCAAGAACTTGCCCTAGAAAACCCAGACCAATCTCTCAAATTCCCACTTGAATCAATTGAGACAAAATACTACTGGAAAAAATCACCAGAAGATTTAATTGGCAATAAATTCGAATGGGAAAGAAATCTCATGGTAGAAAATGGAGCAGACTACGATGAAATCTGGTCATTTACAGACAAGGAAGTAGAAGAAGCCTTCCACCAAGCCTACGAAGAAGACCCACTAGCCTACTACGAAGACTATGTAGAAATGGCAGAAGAAATCCTAACAGGAACTAAGGCAGAGACTGATGATATAGAAACTGACGAAACTACAACTAGTAGCGAAAACACAGGCGCTGCAGATCCAGAAGAATACGAAAACCTAATCAAATTTGGAACAAGCGAAACAGACTACAAGGCCCTAAAAGAAGCCCTTGTAAACCACTACGAATTCGATAAGGAAGTAGTAGATAAAATGCCAAATAAGGACATCGACCTTGCCTACACCAGAGCTCAAAAACGCCTAGAAGAAACAGGTTTTGGTGACATCGGCCTAGTCTTTGACGAACTCGGCAAACTCTACCCAGGCGCATCCACAATGTATACTGGCAAAAATTAATATAGACATAGAAAAAGACGGGGAAATCAAAAATCCCGTCTTTTTTATATTAAAGCATAGATATTATTTGCAAAAATTCTAATTTTCTAAGACAAATACCTATCACTAAGCCTCATATAGTGCCTATAAAGGGCAGTAAACTTTGTGCGGTGGTTTTTCTTCCGTGGCTTATCCCTCCCACAAAAATGGAGGATAACCGTATTTTCCATTACCCATCCTAAATCTTCCTCACCCTTACTCCTTAAAAG
>CAMEGY010000142.1 GCA_945916625.1 uncultured Anaerococcus sp. | reverse complement strand
GTTGTACCAAAGAACTTCTGTAGATTTGTTAAATGGTATACCGATAATTTTATCGTCTTGTTCTATTTCATCCCTAACACCTTCTAGGATGTCTTCGTAATCGGTAATTCCATCTTCACCATTTACTCTATCTGTAAGGTCTGCTACCATTCCAGCTTCGCTAAATTGTAGCATCCAGTCAGGATATGCTTGGGTAATTGTTGGAAGATCCTTAGGTGATTGCATAGTTGCAACTAGGATTTGGTTAAGATCTCCATAACCACCTTGGTGTTGAAGAGTTATTTTTACATCTGGGTTTTCAGCTTCAAAGTCAGCTACAAGACCTTCTAGGGCTTCACCTTGGCCTCCGCCCATTGCGTGCCAGAATATTACTTCTGTTTGACCTTCTTTAGCAGGTTCAGCTTCTTTTTCTTCTTCAGTTTCTTCTGCTTTTTCAGCGTCTTCCTTGCCTTCTTCAGCTTTTTCTTCTACTTTTGTTTCTTCCTTTGGAGCTTCTTCATTGCCTGCGTTATTGCCGCATGCTGAAAATACTCCTAAAGATAAAACTAGAGCTGCAAGTAATGTTAATTTTTTCTTCATTTCTTCCCCTTTTAAAAAATTTATTTCCTAAGTTCCTATACAAGCAAACTTAATTTAACTTACATTTTATATATACCCCTTAACAGAAATTTAATCAATATTAGCCCTTAATTCCTCCGAAGGATACGCCTCTTAGGATTTGCTTCCTGAAGATAAAGTAAAGTATCAAAATTGGAAGGATTGTTATAGTTGATGCGGCCATCTGAAGATGGATTAGTTGGCCAGCTTCTGTTGCAAAGGCTGATAGACCGTTTGATATTAGTCTCATGTCCTTTGTATTTGTAACAAGGATTGGCCATAAAAATGAGTTCCAACCAGTGATGAAGTTTAATAGACCAATGGTAAATAAGTTTTGCTTACACATTGGAATCATAACTTTTCTGATAAATTCAAAGTCACTTGCTCCGTCTACTTTTGCTACATTATAAAATTCTATTGGCACAGATTTTAGGAATTCTTTTAGGTAGAAAATATAAAACACTGATGCCATAAATGGAATTATAAGGGCTACATAGGTATCTAGGAGTCCGAGCTTGGCTATGGTTGAGTAGTTGGTAAAGATTATTATCTCAAATGGAACCATGAGTAGGGCTAGCATAAAGTTTTGCAGCATATTTTTCCCCTTAAAGTTCATAAAGTTTAGGGCAAAGGCTGCAAGCGTTGTTGTAATCAAAGTTCCTAGTGTGTTTATCAAAGATACAAAGACAGTATTTACAAAGTATCTTGCAAATGGTGCTGCTTTCATCGCCTCAGCGAAGTTTGATATCTGTGGAATAGCTGGAATTAATTTTGGCGGGATTGATGTGACTTCTCCAAAAGTCATCAAGGCTGATGAGATCATATATAGGAATGGAAATAGGGTCACAGCTGCCATTATTAGTATAAATATAAAGGCCAGGCCTTTTAGAATTTTACGCATATCCTACCTCGCTAACTTTCTTATGATTGCTCTTTGTACAAAGGTTAGTATTAAAAGGAATAAGAACAAGATTACTGCCGCTGCCATGGCGTGGCCATAGCGGTACTCTACATAGAATTTTTTGTAGATATAAAATACTGCTGTAATAAGTCTATTTCCCACACCTGCCTTACCATTAAAGAGGGCAAATATTTGGTTATAAACCTTAAAACTTGATATAAAGCTTGTCAAAAACAAAAAGGTAATAATATTTGTAAGCTGTGGTAGGGTGATTTTCTTAAATTGTTCCCAGCTTGATGCTCCAAAGGTGTCCGCAATCTTATAATAAGAGTCGTCAATTCCCCTTAGACCTGATAATATTACTATGATATTAAAGGCAAGTGCATTCCAAACCCCGAAGATAATTGCGGCTAGCATATTATAATTTGGGTTATTTAAAAAGTCTATTGGCCCAACTCCTATAAAGGATAGCATGTGGTTTATAAAACCGTATTGGCCATTAAATAAATACCTAAACACAATACCAACAGCGATTACACTTGTAAGGTAAGGGATGAAAAATATTGTTTCAAAAAACTTATTTCCGATTATCTTCTGATTTAAAATCAAGGCTATAACCATTGAAATTATGATAGATAAAGGAACAACTGTAATAGAATATATCAGGGTGTTTTTCATAGCAAGCCTAAATAATTTGTCATTTAAGACAGCAGGAAAGTTTGCCATGCCGACAAACTCAGGGTTTAGGATGTTGTTGCTATGGGCTGACATGTAAAATGTCCTTATCAAAGGATATACATTAAAAATTATTATAAAAAATAGGGCAGGTAGCAGAAACAACCAAGCCTTGTTGGTGGATTCTGCCCTGTAGGTCATTTTCTTTTTCATTAGTAGACTCTTTCTCCATCTTCAGTAAATAAATATATAGAAGCATGGTCAACTGCCAGCCTTATCTTATCTGCAGGATTTATATCAAGGGCTGAATCTACGACCATCCTTGATGCTTGACCTAGGAGATTAAAGTGTAAGATCATATATCTTCCAATCATCTCACGGCTTAGAACTTCGATTTCTAAGTCTCCTTGAGGATTGAGTTTAAAGTGCTCTGGTCTAATTCCTACCTTGTAATTTTTTTCAGTCAAATCTTTTTTTATCCTGTCTTTAACAAGTTTTGATTTATCAATCCTTAGCTCGTCCTTAGAAATTGCATCTTCCCCATTTTCTAGGTCATAGACATTTATGATGGGGTTTCCTATAAATTTGGCTACAAAAAGATTTGCTGGCTCAAGGTAAAGATTTTGTGGTATATCATATTGTTGGATAACACCCTTATCCATTAGGGCGATATAATCACTTATTGATAGGGCTTCTTCCTGGTCGTGGGTTACAAAGATTGTTGTAACTCCTACAGATTTTACTATATTTCTAATCTCTTCTCTGATAGATAATCTCAGTCTTGCATCAAGATTAGAAAGTGGTTCGTCAAGTAGGAGTGTTTTTGGATTTTTGACTAGGGCTCTTGCTATTGCAACTCTTTGTTGCTGTCCGCCTGATATTTCCTTTGGTTTTTTATTTTGGATATCAGTTATATAGGTCAATTCCATATATTTTTGGGCAATTTTAATTGCCTCATCTTTTTTTATCTTTTCTTCACCTACAATTAGGGGGAAAATTATGTTTTCAAGCACTGTCATATGTGGATATAGGGCGTAGTTTTGGAAAACCATGCCAATATCACGATCTTTTGGGTGTTTGTTGACTATAGATTCATTATCAAATAGTATATCCCCACTTGTTGGATCTAGTATTCCTGCAATTATATTTAGGATTGTAGATTTACCGCAACCACTTGGCCCTAAAAGGGTTACAAGGGCGCCGTCTTTGATGTCTAGATTAACAGATTTAAGGGCCTCATAGCCATTGTCATAAATTTTCTGTAAGTTTTTGATATTAATCATATATTCCTCTTTTTCATATTAATGGAAATCTTAGTAGTAGGTACAACATCACTATCATCAAGGCTATTCCTATAAC
>CAMEGY010000141.1 GCA_945916625.1 uncultured Anaerococcus sp. | reverse complement strand
CCAGGTACCGATAATAGTTGTCCTAACTCAGTCCTTTTCTAGGAAAAATGCCGATAAAATGAGGCAGATAATCTTAGATGAAAACCTAGATATAATTCAGGTAATACCAGTCCTTGCGGCAGATTATGAGATAGAAGGACTTGGTGTTGCCAAATCATATGGCCTAGATAAGCTTATCAAAGTTATGGGTGAGGCTTTGCCAGACGAACTTGTTGACACTCTTCAGCATGTACAAATCGCAAGTTTATCCGAAAAAAAGCGTAGAGCCTCCAAGGTCGTAGCCACAGCAGCCCTTGCAGCTACGGGCCAGGGGGCAGCACCCATACCATTTGCAGATGCAGCCCTACTTATCCCAACCCAGGTAGGCATGATTGCATCTATCACTGTCATTTTTGGTTTTGATGTAAATAAATCAGTGATCACAGCCCTCTTATCGTCCACCATAGGTTCTGGTGGAGCGACTCTTTTGGGCAGGGCAGTTGTTGCAAATATCCTAAAACTAATCCCTGCAGCAGGATCTGTCGCAGGAGGAGCCATATCTGCTGGCACAGCGGGTGTCATTACTGCAGCCCTAGGCAGCGCCTATATAGGCTTTATGGAGCTAGTTTATAAGGGAGAGATGGATATAGAAGATCTATCCAGCAAAAAAGGAAAAGAAGAAATCGCAAATATCTTTAGAGAAAATCTTAAAAACGGCAAAGAAAATCTCAAAAGGTTCTTAGATAAGACAGAAAATGCTGAAGAATATAAGAAATAATTTACAATCGCCCTGAATGTGGGGCGATTTTTCTATATCAAATTAGTTATTACAGATGATTCTATGAGAAAAAATATAAAATGATATATCTTTGGCTTGCGCACTTATAGTAAACTTTTAATGAAACTAATATCAGGGATTAAGACCTAGAAATGTCAGATTACAAAAATATACAGGTTCATCCTATGGATAATAAGGAAGTCTATAAATTTAAAGTAGGCTCCAAGCCTAAAAAGCGTGCCAACATTTCAATTTTAAGGTATTATTATAGTGAGAATGACTGGATTATTTGCGTGATAAAATTTATATGTAAAAGAGTGAAACTCAAAATATTTTAAAACTTTATAAGATCAGTTAAGTTTCAATTTGGTAAAACCACCCAGCCTGCATATCCTTATACACTTACACAAAAAATAGGCTGGGTGTTTTTATATATAGGTCAAAATTTTGTAATAAATTTTCAGAAATTTGTAATATATAAATAATTTCTTGGACTTTGTTAAATTTATATAAAATTGTTCTAATTTTCCTGTTTACAAAAACAATTTTGAACGTAAAGTAGTAGATGATAGCCAAATATACATTAACTTGGTAAATAATCATATCAAACAAAAGTGATAACATTCGGAGTTTTTATGAATAAAAGAGACAAAATTTTTCCCAAGGCAGTAGCTGGATTTTCATTCGTAATTTATCTAGTATTTGCCTTCTTTTTATGCAGGTACAACATCCTGCCTATAAAATATAGGGCATTATTACTGGGAGCCCTACTCATCGTATACATTATATATGGTATTTTATCTTACAAAAAAAAGATAAGGGGAATAGGAAATATTATCTTCCTCATAGTTTTGCTAATCATGAGCTTGGGAGAGATAGTATTTATGTCCTATGCCAACTCATCGATTAAGACAATCAACGAGATCACAACTGCAAATGACGGACTAAAAACCGAGATGTCATATATTGTTAGAAAAGACTCACCATTCAAGAGTCTGGAAGACATCAAGGAAGCTAGCCTATCTATAGTAGAGACTGAAGATAATGAAATAATAGACGAAGTACTTAGAAAATACAAAGAAGAATTTGACACAGACCTAGCAACAAACAAATATGTCGACTACCTATCACTTGGCAAGAGCCTCTTAAGAGGCAAGGAAGAAGTCATGCTTCTTAATGAAGGATTTAGGTCCTTGATAGAAGAAAGCGAAGAAAACTTCAGCCAAGACACTAAGAAAATCGGTTCAGTATTAGTAGAAAATAAGAAAAAATCAGAGAAAGAAGAGAAAGAAAAGGTCGCAGAAAACGACTCTTTCAATGTATATATATCAGGTATAGACACCTACGGGTCTTTGTCAAATGTATCAAGATCTGACGTCAACCTAGTAGTAAGTGTAAATCCTACAAAAGGCAAGGTCCTTATCACAACCATACCAAGGGATTCATATGTCAATATCCCAAATAAGGGTATGGATAAGCTAACCCACGCCGGCTTATTTGGAGTAGACTCATCGATACAAACAATCGAAAGCCTACTAAATATAAATATAGACTACTACGGCAAGGTCAACTTCACAACACTGACTGAGCTAATAGACGTACTAGGCGGTATAGATGTAGAAAACCCTAGAGCTTTTTCAGCGGGGGGATACAACTTTGTAGAGGGGACAAACCACCTTGACGGAAAAGCATCTTTGGTATTCGCTAGAGATAGGTATCACCAGGCAGAAGGAGACTTCGACAGAGGCAAAAATCACACCAGGATTATCACCGCTATCATAAACAAGATGTTAAAACCAGAAATGCTCTTAAACTTCGGCAACATTTCACAAGTGGCCCTAAGGTCTGTCAACACAGACATGCCATACGAAAAAATGATAGAACTAGTCAACAAACAAATTGATTCAGGCAAAAAATGGGACATAGAAAGCGGGGCCCTAGCGGGATCCGGCACCATGGACCTAAAATCAGCCCTCATGCCAGAAGCACAGCTTTACATGATGGTACCAAGTGAGGAATCAGTCAAAGAAGTAGAGGGCAAGATTAAAGAGAACAATAAATAGAGGTAAATATGGGTCAGACTACAATACTCATAATGATTTTAACAATTTTATCTAAAATTTTTGGCTTCCTTAGAGAGTCATTCATGGCCTATTATATAGGGGCTGGTGATCTTAAGTCTATTTATACTACTGCTATGACTATTCCTAACATGCTTACAGGAATAGTAGTAACAGGAATTTTGTCTGCCTATATACCTGTTTATAATAAAGCACTAAATGAAAAAGGTGAGGAGAGGGCTAAGTATTTTACTTCCAACCTCATAAATATTCTTATGGTGTACGGGGCTGTTGCAGTAGCAATAGTTATTGCCTTTGCTGGGCCCCTATCGAAATTATTTTCTCCGAAACTATCAGGAGATTCACTTAATATAGCTATTAATTTTACTAGAATAATGGCTTTTTCAATATTTACGTACTTATCATCTTCTATAATTAGGGGATATTTGAATATCAAGGATAACTTTGTTGACCCTATTTTAGTTGGATTTATTCTTAATATTGTAATTATTATTTCTACAATTCTTACAGGTAAAATAGGTAACCCATATATCCTGATAATAGGCACATTGCTAGCACAGATTTTACAGTTTATAAGATTTCCTTTTGCAAGTAAAAAGTTAGGCTATAAGCATAAAAAAATTATTGATTTCAAGGATCCTTACGTCAAGTCCTTGATGATTATAATGATTCCTATTATTTTCTCATCAGCTGCAGACCAACTATCTATCC
>CAMEGY010000140.1 GCA_945916625.1 uncultured Anaerococcus sp. | reverse complement strand
CAGAAAAGAAAATCATGGACTTGGAGAAGAGACATGTGGCTGCCTGATGGGAGGGAGAGGGAGTGGGAGGGATCGGGAGTTTGGGAAGCAAATCATCTTCGATTTTTTCGGCCAAAATTTCATTATAAGAAATTACATTGTTAAGATTTTTATCGATTTCACCTATTTTGTCCCTATTTTCCTTTGCTTTTTCTTTAAGCGTGTCCTGGAGAGCCTTTTGAGCGTCGGTCTTAAAAATATCTGACAAAAGTTTGGCCTTTTCATCGGATTTTGAAATCAAAAATTTCTGAAATTGGCCCTGGGCTAAAAGCATTACCTTTGTAAACTGACTATCATCAAGGCCTACGATTTCTTTTATTGCCTCACTTGCATCCTTAATCTTATCAGCAAGGAGTATTTTTTCATTGGTAATATCGTAAAATTCAACCCTGTGGCCTATGTTTTTGGGATTTTTAAGTTCAACTGCCCTTTGGTTTGGGACTCTACGAACTTTATAAATCCTATCAGCAATTGCAAATTCAATGTCTACAAAAGTGTAAGGATCATTTTCTGTTAGATAATCGCTCCTTAAATTTTCCATAGAAATTTCCCTAGGTACTTTTTCATAAAGGGCGAAGGTTATGGCATCGAAAATCGTAGTCTTGCCAGAGCCTGTAGGGCCTGAAATCAAAAATATTTTCTTATCATAAAGTCTTGTAAAATCAATAGTGACCTCTTCTTTGTAGGTCAAAAATCCCCTCATCTTTAATTTTCTAACCTTCATTGATCTCCCCTATCAAATCTCTTAGAATCTCACTTTCATCAACAGATAAGTCCCTATTATCCTTATACCTTACAAAATCTTGGAAAAGCTCAAGGCTAGTTTTATTTTCTATATCTATATCAACTTCCCTATTTTCAAAGGCAAAAACAGACCTTGACCCATAATTTATTAGGACTGCATTAGGAAATTTCTTCTTAAATTTGCCCATGGCATTTTCTATTGTCCCCTTATCTTCGAGGATAAATTTGATATAAGAATCACTTGGCTCTTCGCTTATCAAATCATCAAAAAAACCGGTCCTCACCTCAAAATTCCTCAAAAGCCTTACAGGAATCTTATCTATTTCGACTGAATCTTTTTCCAAATTCACAAGGGTCACAGACTTATTTATATCTTTTTTGTCAAAAGAATAAGGCATAAAGGTACCGGAATATCTGATTTTGGGGTCCAAAACATAGTGGGCAGAGTGAAGGTGGCCCAAAGCGACATAGTCAAAACCCATGAAAAGATTCGCATCCATAATGTCAGATCCTCCAATTGTAAGGGGCTTTTGCCCTTCTGTGTAGGCTGTTTCAAGGCCACCCACACTTCCCGATGCATAACAATGAGTGATTAATACATTCCTATCAGCATAGGAAATATTAGAGAGGGCCTTCTTATAAAGATCTGTAAAATCAGCAATATCCCCATCAAAAATAGTCCTTGCCTTGGCAAGGGACATGAAAGGGATTAAGTGAAAATGAATAGGCCCGTATTGGTCCTCTAAAGTCACGACCTCATCTGTAAATTCGCCCGCCAGATAATACCTATTTGTCTTATAAAACCTCTTATTCACGTCAAGCCTCTTGGCAGAATCATGGTTGCCGGAAATTGCAAGGACCGGGATTTTTATATCAAAAATAATCTTTTCTATAAAGTAATTATAAAGGTCAAGGGCTGCCGCTGGAGCTATTGTCGTATCAAAAATATCGCCAGCAATCATTACAGCCTCAACCTTTTTCTCTTTAATAATTTCAAGAATCTGGTCAAGGACGTATTTTTGATCTTCTAAAAGAGAGAAGTTTCCCAAAGCTTTTCCAATATGAAGGTCAGATATGTGTAGGAGCTTCATCACTTATCTGCCTTTCTAACAAAGGTTAGGGTATCAGCCGTAGAATTGTATGGGTCATAGGTGTATCCATTTATATTTAGCTTTTTCACCTCATCTATATCCTCTATTTTCCTTGTGATAATTTCCCTAAGCATGACTCCTCTAGCCTGCTTCATGTAGGCTACAACCGACTTTAACTTACCGTCACGGACTTCCTTAAAATCAACTGTAAGAAACTTATCTGTATCCTTAAGAAATGGCCTTATAGTCTTGGTATATTCTTTAGACGCAAGATTTAAAACAAGATCGCCGTCTTCAAAAAGTTTTTTATATAAATCATCTCCCCAAAATTCATAGAGATCGTACATGGTATTGTCAAAATAAAGCCTGTAATCCCTAATCCCTGTCATTGGCTTTAAAAGGCCATAAAGGGCGGAAATGATATAGACGTGGTCATTTAAATATGGGATATCATCGAAATCTACAATATTAAATTGCTTAAAAACAAGTCCATCATAGGAGAAAAGCGCCGGATTTTTTAAAACATCAAAATCAAAGTCTTGGTAGTCAACATAAGCTTTTTCAGTTAATTTATCATTGGTGAAATTAAGGTTTCCAATTTCATTCATGGAAAGCTTCTTAATCTTCTCGACCAAAATCCTAGTCTTTTCAGGAAATAATAGCTCTTCAGTAATAATTTTATCAAAATGTTTAAAACTCTTAGCTGGTGAAATAATAATCTTCATAAAAATCCTTTCTATATATGTATTATTATATCATATTGGCATAAAAAATTTCCCAGTTAAATGACTGGGAAATCTAACTAGTTGCTATTATATCCGTTATCAATGGTATCGAAGCATTTTTTCCAATATTGTTCTCTTTCAATTATTTTTTCTAGATCATAAGATCTATTAAAGAATTCTATTAGGGTAAAGGTGAAATATTTTTCAAAGTATTCCTCACCCTCTTTATTCTTAAGTTCAATTAACTTTTTGTTACCACCATCTTTGCTTGAAAAATAATCCCCCCACCTTTGCCTAACTCCTTCAATTCCTGTAGCTGAGCCAATATAAAGTTTGCCTGTCTTTGTGTCTGTTAAGCAATATACTCCACTTACCTTGCTTAAGGCTTCATAATATGATGGTAAAATTTCACCCTTAAATATCTTAGATAATTTATCAAATGGCAAGTAAACTCTATCATAACCTTCAAATTTATCACCGCTATATAGGCAAGAAAGAATTTCCTTAACACTTATCTTCTCAATATATGAGCTTAGATTAAAAGTGTATCTTGCAAATGTATGTCCTTTATTACAATTAATAACAAGCCTACCAAAAAACGGCTTAAATCTTTCTAAAATCTCTACTTTTGCCCAATCATCCTCTGGAACTTCTAGAACCTTACCAGCAGAAATAAAGAGCCATTCATCTCCACTTATCCTAGAAAAACTAAAAACCCATTGTCCTGGATAAAAATTCCTTTGACTTGTACCATACCAGCCCCAGTAAGAACACTGTTTGCATGTACCATTTATCTTATCAATATCATTTTGTTTAAGCCAATAGTCTATAAAATAATCTGCTTTCGAACCATATGTCATATTAAATTCTATCTTACTATTATTTATTTCTTCTTCTGTTAAATTAAAAATATCATTTAGTTTAAGTTCCATAATCTCTCCTTAAATCCCATATAAATTCTCTTTCAAACTTCCTATG
>CAMEGY010000139.1 GCA_945916625.1 uncultured Anaerococcus sp. | reverse complement strand
TATAACTTCGTCGAAAAACCTCTTCAAAAATACATTTGGATCAAAAACATAATTGTAATCACAAATTACAAAATCAGAGTATGTGCTAATATCTAGCTCAAATTCTAGAGGACAAACCATATATTTTTTTGCATACTCGATAATTATATCATAGTCTATGATATTTTCATTAGCTAATATATCTTTTAATGCATCATTTACCCTATCAAAATGTCCCTTGGCAAATGGACAATCTATAGGATTACAGGAAACTTCATCGTTTAAACAAATTTTCTCCTTACTAGTTATCTGGAGAGCCTTGATAAATAGACCCTTATCTTTAAGAATATGAAGACTTTTTAATGCCTCTTTTGCTATAGTATTTTTACTTGTCAGATAGAAAATTTTATCAGTAAGATTTTCTGGCATGGATTTTATACTAGGAAAAATTGTAGATATGGTTTTACCAATACCAGTGGGTGCATCGACAAATAAGTTTTTCTCATCTAGTATTGCTGTATAAACTGCCACAGCCATCTTCCTCTGACCTTTTCTATAAGTTTTATAAGGAAATTCTAAATCTTTTATACTTTCATTACGCTTTTCAATATTGGTCACAAGTATTTTTGAAAATATAAGATACTCATCCAAAAGCTTATAATAGAAATCTTTAAGCTCTTTAAAATTAAATTTCTTTTCATATATTTTTGATTTATAATCATCAATAGAGACATATGTGAGAGATATCAACATATTATCTTCGTTGTTATCCGCCGCAAAAAAGTAAGCATAACAGATAGCCTGAGCCCAGTGTAATTTGTTATCACCTGTAAGCTCATCAAGATTTCTAGAGGTAGATTTTATTTCATCAATAAGATAAATACCATCTTTTACACCAAGACCATCTGCCCTGCCTTCAATTTCAAAATCTACATTTTTATAGGTTGTAGTATTTTTAAGCTTATATTCTTTTTTATAATTCTTATCATATTTTGCCTGAATCTTCTGATGAGCCTTGATACCTTCAACCATCCTAGTATTATCCCTAAATCTATTGTCAATATCTCCAGACCTCATAACAAATTCAATCAAATTTCTGACAGATGTCTTTATTTTCATAATTTCTCCTATTTTTATTATACTCTAATGGGTATAAATTAAGAAAGGAGGATTTTATGAACGAAACAATTAAAACCCAACTAAATCACAGAACAATAAGAGAGTTCAAAGAAGAAAAAATTGACGAGAAGGTAATCTCATACCTACTAGATGTAGTAAATATGTCTGCATCATCTAACGGGATGCAAAATATGTCGGTAATTAGGGTTACTGATCAAAAAGTCAAGGATGCTCTTGCTGAAAATGGCAACCAAGAATATATGAGAAGAGCCCCTGAGCTTTGGATCTTTATAGTTGACCTTAAGAGAAATTACGAAATAGCAAGAGAAATGGGAGAGGAAAATGATAATATTATAAGCTTTGATAAATTTATCCAAGGCTTTACAGACGCTATTATCGCAGCTCAAAATCTTACAGTTGCATGCGAATCCCTAGGACTTGGGGCCAATTATTTTGGTAATATCCACAACGATACAAAAAAGGTAATTAAACTTTTGGGCATGCCAAAATTAACTTATCCAGCAGTAGGTGTGGGTTTTGGAATTCCAAATCAAAATCCTCAATTAAAACCAAGACTTGATATTAAGCTTAAAACTTATGAAAATACCTATAGGACCTATGACTCATATCTTGATATGATTAAAGATTACGACCAAGAAATGACAACCTATTATGATCTTAGGGAATCAGGTAGGAAAAGCGAGTCATTTTCCAGTCAAATACTAAAAAAACAAGGATCAATTATAAAAAATAGGAACAAGATGTTTGATACCCTAAAAGAACAGGGTTTTGTATTAGAATTTGATTAAAAGCTTTTATATTTTCATATTTTAGTCTATAATAGATATATCAGAGTAGATAAAGAGCGCTAGTGCTGGAAAATGGGTTGTTGTTTCCAGACGAATTTTCGATTCTTTATCGCAACCGCTGACCTCTGATAGAAAGGGGAAATATGAATAAAAAGTTAAGCGTAGATTCTATGGTAAAAGCTTCCATGCTTACAGGACTTTCCATAGTATTATCCAGGTATTTTGGTATTTTTATCACACCAACAATAAAGTTTTCATTTGGTTCTTTACCACTTATTATCTCTGGTATGATGCTAGGTCCATTTTTGGGAGCTTTGTCAGGTCTTACTGCAGATTTAATCGGTGTAATGATTAATGCTGGGGGTGTACCACATCTTGGTTTTACCCTAAGATCGGTTCTCACAGGTATGATACCAGCCTTTATCAGTGCCTACTGCAGAAAAAAGAACATTAGTCTAAAGATTGAAATCTTACTAATAGTAGTTTTCGTCTTTGGTATAAACCATATGTTCTTGACTCCACTTTGGCTAAGCCAATTATACGAAACACCTTATATGGTCTTACTTGTATCAAGGGCTCCAAAGCTATTACTTGATGGCGTTATAAATTATATCTTGCTTTATGTCTTTGCAGTAAAAGTAATGCCAAAAATTAAATAAAAATTTACTAATACAAAAAGTGATGGCTGATTTATTTCAACCATCACTTTTAAATTATCTCATTTAGGCGCCATTACTGTAGCTTTACCTTCTATAACAACATCGCCATTTTGGTTTGTACATATTGTTTTTAGTACTACCCTATTTTTTTCCTTTATTACTTCTTCTATAATACATTCAGCTTTAATTGTATCTCCGAAATAAACAGGCTTTTTAAATTTCAAATCTTGGTCCAGATATATAGTACCTGGCCCTGGTAATTTTGTACCAAGCACTGCAGATATGAATCCTGCACCTAGCATTCCATGGGCAATTCTCTTCTTAAAGAAGGTTTTTTCTGCATAAACTTCATTAATGTGAGCTGGGTTGAAGTCACCAGTAACACCTGCGAAATTATAGCAATCAGTTTCGGTTACTGATTTTGTAAATGAAGCACTTTGACCTACTTCTAGCTCATTGATTGTATATCCTTTCAGTGTATCCATACTTCCCCCTTATTTAGAGCGTTCCTTAATCCAATCTACTACTGTTGGAGCTACTTCTTTTTGGCTTCTACCACTTACAAACATTCCTATGTGTCCTGTTGGGAATCCTTTTGCTGTATAGTCTTTAGATCCAACTAAATCTTTTAGTGGTGTAGTTGCAGCGTTTGGAACTTGGTTATCTCTTTCTGCATAAAGGTTTAGAACTGGTTGTGTGATATTTTTTAGGTCAACCTTTTTACCAGCTATTTCCATCTCACCTTTAGCAAGTTTGTTTTCTCTATACATAGAATTTAAGAAATCTTTATATGCCATACCTGCTTGGCCAGGACTATCAAAGATCCATTTTTCCATAGTCATAAAGTTAGATAAGTTATCAGGCTCATCCAAATCGTTAATCAAGTCTACATATTTATTTACCATTAGAGAAATAGGTTTTAGTGTTAAGAATCCTGTATTCATAAATTCTCCAGGAACAACACCATAAGCTTCTACCATTCTATCAGAATTTAGGAACTTGCCCCATTTAAATAACAAGCCATCATCTGTAGAGAAGTC
>CAMEGY010000138.1 GCA_945916625.1 uncultured Anaerococcus sp. | reverse complement strand
TTAAAGATCCTAATAAACCAATAGGTTCGTTCATATTTGTAGGGCCAACAGGTGTAGGTAAGACCTATCTTGCCAAGTCGCTTGCAGAAGTGATTTCAGGCTCTTCTGATAAGCTAATTAGGATTGACATGAGTGAATACATGGAGAAATTTGCCGTAAGCCGTTTGGTAGGATCGCCTCCAGGCTATGTGGGTTATGAAGAAGGCGGCCAGCTGACTGAAGCTGTGAGGACCAACCCATATTCTGTAATTTTATTTGACGAAATCGAAAAAGCCCACCCAGATGTCTTCAACCTCCTCCTACAAATCCTAGATGACGGTAGGCTTACAGACGGCCAGGGAAGGACTGTTGACTTTAAAAACACAGTCATAATCATGACTTCAAACGTGGGTGTATCAAGCCTTGCAAGGGCTACGTCAATCGGTTTTGACCTTGCAGAAGATAAGGAAGAAGCGGATGACGCTAGAAATAAGGAAATAATTAACCAAGCAATTAAGGATTCCTTTGCACCAGAGTTTTTAAATAGGCTTGATGAAGTGATAATGTTTAACTCACTAAAAGAAGATGATATAAGAGAAATAACTGGCCTCATGCTTGAAAAAACACAAGACAGACTATCTGAAATCGGCATAAATATCCTCTATGACGAAAAAGTCATCAAAAAACTAGCCGAAGAAGGCTTTAACAGCGAATACGGTGCAAGACCACTAGAACGTCATATCACAAAGATGATCGACGATAGGCTTGCTGAAGACATCTTAGATAACAAACTAGATAAGGATATGACAATTAGGATTTACGTTCAAAACGATAGATTGTGTTTTAGGAATGTTACTGGTTCTAAAGCTTCTAAAGAAGATTTGCAAGAAGCGAAAGTTTGATATTGATTAACCCGGGTGTTAGTGCCTGGGTTTTTTGTTTTTATATTTTTAATTGAATTTAATCTTTAATATTATTTTAGTCTTATGGAATTATTTGTTATTTACTATTTTTCTTTGTAATTTTGTAAATTAGAATTTTATTCTACTTACAGTTGAATCTTCGTTTATAAGGAGGGGCGTAGGGGGCGTTCCGCATGCCCCCTTATGCCCCTCCAAACCTCCCCATTACACCCGGGGGCGGCTCCTTAGCGGAGTGCGGATAATGTTGCTTGCCTTTCGGCAAGCTTTTATTTGTAGAGGAATTAACCTTGTATGAATTTGCGTTTTTCCCCACAGATTTCTAATATTCAAGCCCCTAAAATCTTATAACTCGGCTAAAGCCTCAAACAAATAAGATTTTAAACGGGGCTTTCTATTAGAAATCATTACCTGATAGATGAGAAATTTAATCTCGGGGTATAAGTGTTACTAGGCTCGTTTGGCTTTGACGCGGAATCTCATAAAGAAAGAAAAAGTCTTCTACTTTAATAAAAAATAGCAATCCAAACTAAAAGCAGTATAATAAGACCACCATAAAGAGAAGGGGAGAGACAAGCTCTGTGATCCTTCAGCAACCTACTTTATGTAAGGTGCTAAAGCTTGGATGATGGACCTCACATCCATCAGGACGATGGGTGTTTTTTAATGTCCATTTTGATTTATTTATGGTAATTATTAGAATGTGGACAAGAGTAAATCTTAGAATTTACAAGAAAGGAAGAAAGAATGAAGAAGAATAATTCTATCACAACAATTGTAGCTATCGGTATAGGGGCTGCAGTATTTTTTATCCTAGGTAGGTTTTTATCAATTCCCCTAGGTTTTATACCAAATACATCAGTTGAGACAACTTATCCATTTTTGGCCCTTATGTCTGTGCTTTTTGGACCGTTCGCAGGTGCCCTAATTGGTTTTATTGGTCATGCCATAAAGGATTTATTAACCTACGGCTTATGGTGGTCGTGGGTAATATCTTCAGGTGTGACTGGCTTTGGTTATGGTCTTATAGGATCAAGAATCGACCTTACTAAGGGTGAGCTTAGCAAAAAAGATATAATAACCTTTAACGTAGGTCAAATCCTTACAAATATCATAGCTTGGGCAATAGTTGCTCCAGCATTAGATATTTTGATCTATTCAGAACCAGCCAACAAGGTATTTACCCAAGGCCTTGTATCTGCAGGATTTAACTCACTTGCAGTAGGAGTTCTTGGTACAGTTTTATTATTTGCTTACGCAAAGAGCAGACCAAAAGATAATTCGCTAACAAGAGAATAGGATAAGATGAAAGAAAATAGGCAAAACTTAGTAGAATTTAATAATTTTTATTTTAAATACAAGTCCCAGGTAGATTATTCGCTTTGTGATATAAATCTAAAGATAAAAAAGGGTGAGAAAATCGTAATTGTAGGCCCATCTGGCTCTGGCAAGTCAAGTCTTGCCAAAAGCCTTAATGGGCAGATTCCAAATACCTATACTGGGGATATGGAAGGGTTTTGTCTAATTGATGGCAAAAATATTGAGAAATCTTCGATTTTTGACCTATCTCTTCATACAGGGACAGTTCTTCAGGATACAGACGGCCAATTTGTAGGACTTACAGTAGCTGAAGATATTGCTTTTAGCCTTGAAAATGATAATGTAGACCAAAAAGAAATGGTAAAAATCGTCCACAAATGGGCAGACGTTTTAAATATCGAAAAGCTCCTGGATAAAAAGCCGAATGAGCTTTCGGGCGGGCAAAAGCAGTCGGTTTCCATTGCTGGTGTCCTTGTATCAGAAGTTCCACTTTTATTATTAGATGAGCCACTCGCAAATCTTGACCCTAAAAGCGGTAGGTCTACAATCAAACTCCTAAAAGATTTGGCGGAAAATCTTGATATAAGTGTAGTTGTCATCGAGCATAGGCTTGAGGAAGCCCTCCTACTTGATCCTGACAGGGTGATTGTAGTAAATGATGGGAAAATTATAGGAGATATGAGTCCAACTGAGCTTTTAAAGTCTGATATCTTGGATAAAATAGGTATTAGAAAGCCACTTTATATTGATGCTTTAACTTATGCCGGTGCTGACCTTTTTTCTTACGAAAAGCTTTCTGATTTTTCCTATGTTGATATAAAAGAAAGAGATTTAGAAAAAATTGAAATCTGGGCTAAGAAAAGTCCACGAAATATAATAGAAAAGAGTGGAGAAAATATTTTAAAAATAGAAAATCTCTCCTTTGCCTACGAAAAAGAAAGGGTCCTAGATGGCATTAATCTTGAAATTGACAAGGGCGAGATGATTTCCATCCTAGGCCCTAATGGGGCAGGAAAGTCGACCTTGGCTAAGCTTATTTGTGGATTTTTAAGGCCAGATGATGGGAGAATTCTTATAGATGGAATAGATAGTTCAACCCTATCCATAAAAGAAATTGCTGATAGGGTTGGATTTATTTTGCAAAATCCAAACGCAATGATTTCAAAAACAATGATCTATGATGAAGTCGCCTTTGGTCTAAGACTTCGTGGCTTTGATGAAGAAATAATCAAGGAAAGAGTTTACGAAACCCTTAAGGTTTGTGGTCTTTATCCTTTTAGAAATTGGCCAATTTCTGCCCTTTCCTATGGACAAAAAAGAAGGGTAACCATAGCTTCAATTTTAATATTAGACCCTGAAATATTTATTTTAGATGAGCCTACAGCCGGTCAGGATTTCCGCC
>CAMEGY010000137.1 GCA_945916625.1 uncultured Anaerococcus sp. | reverse complement strand
AAGGAGATATAATCAAAATGTATATCTCCGATGAAAATTACAATAAATGGCTAACAAAAACTGATTTTAAACCAAGTGATTTTGACCTAAATATTATTTATGAAGATGATAATATTATAATCATGGATAAAGATTACGGGCAGTTGACACATGCGGCATCTAAGTCAGATTATGGAAATAATCTTGTTGACAATATGCTGTCATATTTATACAAGACTGATTCTTTTGATCAATCAGATAAAATATTTAAACCAGCAGTTGTCAACAGGCTTGATAGAAATACTGCGGGATTGGTAATTGGAGCTAAAAACAGTGAAAGTCTTAGGAAATTAAATAAGGCTATGAAAGATAATGTAATAGATAAATACTATTTAACACTGGTTTCAGGTAGACTTAATCACGATTTTAAAATAGACAGTACTATATCAAAGAACAAGAATAGAAACAAGGTCAAAAGAAGTGATGACGGAAAAAGAATACTTACTTATTTCAAAGTGCTTGAAAGTAGTGATAAATTTTCTTTCCTTGAATGTAAGCTTATAACAGGCAGAACTCACCAAATTAGATATTCTCTTAAAGAGAATAATACACCAATTTTAGGTGATAGAAAATATGGTGATAAAGAATTAAATAGCCAAGTTAGAAAAATATTTGGCATTAATAACCAAATATTACTTTCTTATAAACTAGTTTTCCCAGAAATTAAAGGTTTAGAATATTTAAAGGGGAAAGAGTTTGTTTCAGATAAGTATGGGAATATGATAAAACTTAAAGAAAAATTAATGGGATTGTGAGGAGATTTATGGCTAAGGTAATAGGAATTGATATAGGCGGTACAAAAATAAATGCATGCCTAATAGATGAAAAAGGCAATATTATAGAAAGACATATGTTAGATACAGAGGCCATCAAGGGGAGAGATGTTGTTTTAAATAATATAAAAAAATCAATTGATTCTCTATCATACGATAAAGCAAGTGCTATAGGAATAGGTACACCTGGTTTTATAGATTCAGAAAATGGAATTATTACATTTGCTGGAAATATTAATGGTTGGACTGGTTTTAACCTAAAAGAAGCTATTGAGGAATATACAAAACTTCCTGTATTTGTTGAAAATGACGCAAATATTGCATTAGTCGCAGAAAAATGGCTGGGCGCATGTGAGGATGCTGAAAATGTAGTCATGATTACCCTTGGAACAGGACTTGGAGGAGCTGTTATAACCAAAGACGGTGGTTTACTATCAGGTGCACACTTCCAAGGAGCAGAACTTGGACATATTTTACTCCATCCAGGTGGAAACTATTGTACATGTGGCCAATATGGTTGCGCTGAAGCTTACTGCGCAGGACCTGCTATAAGTGAAGATTATTTTAGGCTAACTGGTAAAAGACTTGATGGAAAAGAAATTTTCGATTTTGTTGAAGTTGATGAAAAAGCGAAGGAAGTCCTTAATAATTATCAATCTAACCTAGCATATTTTTTAACTTCACTTAGAAATATATTTGATCCTGAAGTTATTGTTATTGGTGGAGGAATTATTAATTCTAAGGATATATGGTGGGATGGAACTATGGAAAATTTCAAGAAGTATTGCAACAAACCATATAACATCGACATCAGACCAGCCGAGTTTTTAAATGATGCAGGCGCTATTGGAGCAGCTAAAATTGCCTTTGAGAGGATGGGTAATGAATAATAAAATATTAATATTGGACGACGAAGATCCAATAAGACAATTTATGAAAATTAACCTTGACTATCAAGGTTACCAGACTGTAGAAGCATCTAGCGGTGAAGAAGCTCTTAAAGTTTTTGAAGAAGAGAAACCAGCAGTTGCGATTCTAGATATAATGTTGCCAGGTATAAGTGGCTACGAAGTTTGCGAAAAAATAAGGGATATGTCCCCTATGACTGGAATAATCATGGTCTCTGCTAAAAGTCAAGATATTGATAAAATATTAGGACTTGAAAAGGGTGCAGATGATTATATTATCAAACCATTTAATCCTCAAGAACTAATTTTAAGAGTTAAGTCTCTTATGAGGAGAGTAAATCTCAACCCTTCAAATCAAGAAAGCACTGAGACAAAAAGTCTTAGAGATGGCCCTTTTACACTGGATATATATTCTAAAACTTTCTATAAAGACGATAAAGAAATAGATGTGACCCCAACTGAGTTTACAATTCTTGAGTATTTTATTAAAAATAAAGGCAAGGCAATGACAAGAGATGAGATAATGAAAGAAACTTGGGGGGAAAACTACAGCAATGATACCAAAATTGTAGACGTAAATATAAGAAGAATAAGGGCTAAGATAGAAGAAAACCCTGCAAAACCAGCATTTATAGAGACTGTTTGGGGTACTGGTTATAGATGGAAATAAATAAAAATATTGCTCATACCAAAGGAAACGCTAAAAAATTAATAGAAACAAAAAGTGTAAAGTATACTCTTATCAAGATAATAATGCTTTTTGTATTGACAATTGTAATAGGTTTTGAAATTTTTACTTATAATTCTATAAAAAGTTATTATGAATCTACACTAATTTCATCAATGAAAAACCAGGCAAGAATAAGTCAATTGCAGTATTCGTCTTACATGTCTAGGTATGATTTAGAAGAGGTAATTATAGGTGATAAGAACTTATTTTATAGGCAAAATGATAGTCAGGTTCAAATTCTTGATAATTCAGGAATGGTTTTATTTGATTCTGTCGCATCATCTCAAATAGGAGAACATTTAGATAAAAAAGATGTAAAAGAAGCAAAAGAGGGTAGCACTGGTATTAGTAAAGATACCAATTCAGAGTCTGGTGAACAAATTTTATCGGTTTCTTATCCTTTAAAATCATCAGATCAACAAGTTGGAATTATTCGATTGACTAGTTCCCTAGATAGGGTAAATAAGCAGATAAACAAGGATGCATTTATATATTTAGCTTTTGGTGTAGTTATTAGTGTATTGGCACTTTTAGTATCATTCATTGCTGCTAATGGCTTTGTAAAGCCTATAAAGAAATTAATAGAAGTATCAGAAGTATTAGCTCAAGGTGATTATACAGTAAAAGCTGATGATACTAAAGGAGATGAAATATCAGAACTTGCTTCAACCCTAAACCTATTAAGTGAAAATATTGTTAAAAGAGAAGATATGAAAAATGAATTCATATCGTCTGTATCACATGAACTAAGGACCCCACTTACTTCTATAAAAGGTTGGGCTATAACCCTTCAATCTGATACAATCCAAAAAGATTCTGAAATGGTTAGTCAAGGTCTAAAAATTATAGAATCTGAAGGAGACAGACTATCAATGATGGTAGAAGATTTACTAGACTTTTCAAGATTATCATCAAGCACCTTTAAATATAATAAAGATAAAATTGACATTGTCAATCTTGTTAAACAGGTGAACACCCAATTATATCCAAGATGTCAGTCAGATGGTATTAAACTATCTTTCACAAGCTATTATAAAAGTATATTTATTCACGCTGATACTAATAGGATGAAAGAAGTGTTTATAAATATAATAGACAATGCTATAAAATTTACCGACTTAGGAGGGCATATCGACGTTGTTATCGACCAGGATGAAGATTATGTTGACATAAGCATAAAAGATGATGGA
>CAMEGY010000136.1 GCA_945916625.1 uncultured Anaerococcus sp. | reverse complement strand
ATATATTGATTTAAGAATACCTTGAAAGAGGGATAAAGATATTTTGATTTTCGATAAGAATAGAGGTGAAGAACATGGGATACCTAAATAAAAGAACTATATATAAATCGACAATTGTTACACTTCTGATTATTACCACCATGATATTAAGGTTGCCTGGAGTAGTTCAAAGCCCTAGACTTATATATTTGAATAATGGTTTAATATATTCTCTTATTTATTTTGGTCTATTTATTAGCTGGGGTATATCCATTAAGGGAAGGATTATCCAAAAACAAGTTCTCAGGCTTCTCATAGCCATTGTAGCCTTGATGCTATTTTGGTTTATGGTTCGTACAATAAAATATATATATATTGAGGATAATTATGCCATAGAACGTTGGCTTTGGTATAGCTACTATATTCCCATGCTGCTAATTCCCCTTTTGACAATATTTATTGCCTTGTCTCTTGGGAAGCTGGAGGATTATAGGCTCCCAAAATGGACAAGGCTAACCTACCTACCCACTATTATTCTTATCATATCTGTACTTACCAATGACTTCCATCAGCTGGTATTCAAATTTCCCCAGGGGCAAATTTGGACAGGTTCCGATTATCGGTACGGAATACTATATTGGCCTGTATGGCTATGGATGGTTGTACCTATACTTGTCTCCCTTATAATAACTATAGCAAAAAGTCAGGTACCCCATAGTAAGAAGATAGTATATCTACCTTTTATACCCTATCTTGGAGGCCTAATATATGGAGTTTTATATATAATGAAGATACCCCTTTTGAGAATAATTGCAGGAGATATGACAGCTATATTCTGCTTATTTACTATGGCCATCTATGAAAGCCTTATCCAGAGTGGCCTAATACGCTCTAATATTTATTATGAAGAATTATTTTATGCATCTGATCTAAAAGCAAAAATCATGAATAAGAACTATCAAATATTCTATGAAACTAGCTCAATGCCTGTGGAAATAAATGATAATTTACGAAGATCCACCTTTCCCATTCCCGGGGGGCAAATCCTTTGGTTGGAAGATGTTTCAGAAATCAATAGGCTAATCAGGGAAGTGGAAGAAATAAATCAAAGGCTATCAGAGGAAAACAATCTACTTCAGGCTGAATTAGAATTAAAGGAAAGAAAAATAAAAATAGATGAAAAGATTAGGCTATATAATCAGATTATAAAAAAGATAGAACCCCAGCTTCAATTATTGGATAATATTCTGTCAAAAGAAGTCGATGATACAGGCTTATTACAAGAAAGACTAGTAGAAATCTGTATTATTGGAACATATATTAAACGCCAAAGCAATCTACTTATTCTTAAAGAAGACAAGAGTATGTTTTCTGCAAAAGAGCTTGAATACTGTCTAAGGGAATCGATGGAAGCAATATCCCAAGGAAAAATTACCGCCTCCCTTAAAGCTACCTGCAAGGGTAGTATTAAGGCAGTAAATGCAGTTCTCATATATGATTTATATGAGGAAATATTAGAATCCATATTACCCTCTTTAGAAGCACTATTTATTAACCTAAATATATCAAAGGGTCTTGTGAAGCTGAAGTTGCAAATAGATGCAGATAGGGAAGAGCAAGCCCTGGGAAAGTTAAACAAGAAAAAACTTAAGAGTATAGAACAACTTGCTAAAAAAGGTGGTTACATAAAAACAGAAGAAGAGGATGGCAGTCTAGCTATTGCTATAGAGCTCCCAAAGGCAGGTGAGGGCGTATGCTAGGTATAATCCCAATAATGTTTTTGTTTTTAACACTAGTAAATCTTTATATTTTAGTCTATGCCTTTACTCAAAGCAAAAGGTGTAAGATCTGCCATATTGCTCTTGGATTTACTTTGCTTACATTTATCATACTGTATTCACTAACTATGGATATTTCACTAGTAGTTAATAGAAATGTCCTACTTATCATGATAAAAAAGTTTCAGAGCCTACCAGTTAATATATACATTATTATCTTTTTTCTTATATTGACTGGATCTATTAATTTGTTATATAAAGAAAAGAAATCTTTGAAAGAATCTATTACAAGAGCATCTATTAAAGAAAGTATAGATAATTTACCAATGGGCCTATGTTTTTCAACAAAGAATGGTATTGTTCTTCTTTCCAATAGGTCCATGAACCAGCTATGCCATAAGATTACTGGCAGTGAACTACAGGATGGAGAATTCTTCTGGGAAAAAGTCATGGAAAAGAGAAGAAAATTTGAGGATAGCTTGGAGGTAACCGGGCAGATTCATATTTTGCAGCTTAACAATGGGGAAACTTGGTCCTTTTCCCGAAACCCAATTAAAGTGAATAATAAAGATGGGGTGCAAATAACTGCTACTAACATTACAGAATTATTTGGACTAAGGTCCCAATTAAAAAAGAAAAACCTTGAATTTATGAAGATGAATAGCCGCCTACATCAATATAGCGAAAATCTATCCCATATCAAGTCAAAAGAGGAAAGACTAGCTACAAAAACCCAACTACATAATGAATTAGGCTATATCCTTCTTGCAACAAGGAGGGCTTTGGCAAACAAGGAACTAGATAAAGAAGGACAATCAATACTGGCCTTATGGAAGCAAAATATCGCTGCTCTATTAAGTGGAAGGGGACTAAAAGAAAAAAATGCCTTTGAAGAACTACTAGAAGCTGCCCTTGATATAGGTATAGAATTGAAACTAAAAGGGAAATTACCTCAAGAAAGTGAAAATAAAGATATTGTCTTAAAAGCTGCTATAGAAGCACTCAACAATGCTGTCCGTCACGCTGGGGCTACGAAGCTTAACTTAACCATAAAGGAAGTGGAAGAAGAATATACTATAGAACTAACTAATAATGGTATCTTGCCTAAGGAAGAAATTATAGAGGGTGGAGGCTTATCGGTACTTAGAGAAAGGGTAGAAGGACGAGGTGGAAAAATGGGGATTGACATAGAACCTATTTTTAAACTATGGATAAGATTCCCCCAAGGAAGGGAGGTTGATACTTATGATTAGAGTATTGATAGTTGAAGATGACCCTATGGCACAAAAACTGTTAGAAAATTTTATAGAAAATAGCGGAAGATATAAGGTAATAGGTTCCATAGCTAGTGCAGGATTTGCAGAAACCTATTGCCTCAAGCATTCTGTGGATTTGATTTTGATGGATGTATGTACTGCTTTAGGAGTAAGTGGTTTAGAAATTTCAGCAAAAATCAAGAAAATCAAACCTGATATTAAAATCATCATCATCACCAGTCAACCTGAATGTGATTTTATAAATCGTGCCAAGACTGGAGGGGTGGATAGCTTCTGGTATAAATCCTCAGATGAAAAAGAAATCCTAGAACTGATGGATAGGACAATGGCAGGGGAGTCCATTTATCCCGACTGCACACCAAGCCTACAAATAGGCTATGCTTGGAATACAGAATTTACCCCTAGGCAACTAGAAGTCCTTAGAGAACTTACCAGCGGGGACACCAATGGGGAAATAGGAGAGCGACTTGGCATATCTCCCAATACTGTTCGTGACTATATCCAACAAATGCTGGAAATGACAGGACTTCAAAACAGAACCAGCCTTGCAGTAGCAGCAGATAAGAGTGGCCTTGTAAACAAAAATTATTAAAATGTCATCCCGACCAATTTGGTAGGATCTTATTTAACCCTATGGGAAATCA
>CAMEGY010000135.1 GCA_945916625.1 uncultured Anaerococcus sp. | reverse complement strand
AGAGTATGGCATTAGAATACCTGTTGTTTGTCAGAATATAATTGAAAATGTCAAATATAATATAGAAAAATCTTTGAATGTAAATGTTGCTGAAGTAAACGTCTATGTTCAAGGAATCAATAGGTAGGAGAGGTATGAAAGTAATTGATGCAAATAAGCTCCAACAAATGGTCATTGGAGCCTATAAATATTTAGAAGAAAATAAGTCTTTAGTAGACGAATTAAATGTATTCCCTGTTCCAGATGGAGATACAGGTACAAACATGAATATGACCATGAAATCTGGTGTGGATAAGGTAAATCAAACTACAGGATCAAGTGTAGATGAGATTGCAAAAGCCCTTAGTCAAGGTACTCTTATGGGTGCTCGTGGCAACTCAGGTGTAATCCTTTCACAACTTGTAAGAGGTATGTCTAAGGCTCTTAAGGGTAAGGATGAGATAAAAGCAGAAGATATTAAGAGCATCTTTATAAATGCATCTAAAACCGCCTACAGAGCTGTTATGCAACCAACAGAAGGAACAATTCTTACTGTTGCTAGAAAAATGGCTGAAAAAGCTGAATTTTCTTTTGACGAAAGTATCGACCTAGATGACTATCTTATGGATATCATAGCCGAAGGGCAACAAGCGCTTGATAATACACCTAAGCAACTTCCTGTATTAAAAGAGGCAGGAGTAGTGGACTCAGGTGGCCAGGGCCTAATATTTTTATTAAGAGGTGCTTTAAATGCTCTAAATAATGATATAGATAGAGATATCGACCTGTCAAGCTCTGATAGCAAAGAAGAAGGATCTTATAGGTTCGACTTTAGGCTTGCAATAGCTGAAGATAGGCTTGAAAAAGTAAAGGATTCCATAGATAGTTTATCAACAAATTTCGATTATAAATATGAAGATGGAATTTTTGAAGCGGATCTTAGAAGCGAATATCCTCAACAGATTATATCTATACTAATGGTTGATGGTATACTTATTAAACTAGACATTGAAAATTTAAAACCAAACTTAGATGAAGTGGTTAAAAAACAAGAAAAACTTAAGAAATATGGATTTGTGGCAGTATCTAGGGGCGAAGGGTATGACGAAATCTTAAAATCTATGAATATAGATAAGATTATATCAGGCGGCCAAACCATGAACCCATCAACAGAAGATATTTACAAAAACATAGAAGAAGTTAATGCAGAAAATATTATAATTTTCCCAAACAATAAAAATATTATTATGGCCTCAAAACAAGCATGCGAACTAACAGAAAAAAATGCTAGGGTACTTGAAACTAGGTCTATACCAGAAACATTTACAGCTATGCTTGAATTTGATGAGTCAGAAGATATTGAAGATAACATAGAAAATATGGCTGATGCTATAGAAGAGATGCATACTATTGAGGTTTCAATATCTATTAGAGATACAAGCGTAAACAATATAGAAATCAAAAAAGATGACTATATTGGTATACTTGATGGCAAGATCGTTGCAACAGACTCAAACCTAGAAGAAACAACAAAAGAAACCATTTCTAAGGCTATAGATGAAGATGACGATATATCTTTGGTTACAATCTACTACGGTGAAGATGCTGATAAGAAAAAAGCTAAAGACTTAGTAAAGAAGTTATCTAAGAAACACAAAGATATAGACGTTGAGTTAGTTTACGGCGGGCAGCCTGTATATTACTACCAAGCGACCCTTGAATAAGGATATAACAAAAATAAAAGGTATTGGCCCTAAAAAGGCCAGTGCCCTTAAGAGGCTTGGAATATATACTATTAGTGATTTATATTCATTTTATCCAAGAGAATATGAAGATAGGAGAAATAAAACTAGCGTTTTAAAAGCTCAGGAAAATAAGCCTTACTACTTCGAATGGAAGGCCATTTCAAAAGCCTATGTAAAAATATTTGGAAAAACCACAGTTTCTTATATGTATTTTGCTGAAGGAGACTTTAAGAAAATAAGGGTAGTCTGGTTTCACGACAGGTTTTCCATAAGAAAGATAAAACTAAACCAAACTTATAAATTCTATACTAAAATACAGTATAAGAATGGATATTATGAAGCAATAAATCCACTTTTCGAAGACTTAGATGGGAAAGAGATAGGCGGAATCTATTCAATCTATCCCCTAACAAGTGGTATTACTCAGAAAAACCTAAGTTCTTTTATAAAAGAATCTTTAAAATATTTTGACACCGATGACGAAATTTTATCTTATGATAATCTTGATAAGTTTAACCTAATCCCTAGAAAGGATGCCCTAGGAGAAGTTCACTTTCCTACAAGCATCGAGAATTTATTAAAAGCTAAAGAAGATATTAAAATAGTAGATTTACTTAGGGAATTAATATTTCTAGACTATGCGTCCAAGATGCAAAAAACTTGTCAGAATATTAAATTAACCTACGACCTAAATGAAATTTTATCAAAATTAGATTTTTCGCTTACAAGGTCACAAAAAAAATCATTAATAGAGATACTAGAAGATTCTAATAATGAAATTTCTATGAATAGACTTTTGATCGGTGATGTTGGGTCTGGGAAAACAATAGTGGCTATATTAGCTATGATAGTTTTCGGACTCAGTGGCTATCAATCAGCTATGATGGTCCCAACAGAAGTCTTAGCTATCCAACAATATGAAAAATATAAGGATTTTGTAAGGAACTTTGGAGTTAATATAAGTCTTCTGACTTCTTCTACTAAGGATAAGGAAGATATAAAAAAAGGTCTTTCTGATGGGTTAATCGACATAGTTATAGGTACCCATGCTCTAATAGAAGATGATGTTAACTTTAAAAATCTAAGACTTGTAGTAAATGACGAACAACATAGGTTTGGTGTTAAGCAAAGGCAAAGTTTTGCCAAAAAAGGAATAGGTACAAATTACCTAACAATGACTGCAACACCTATACCCAGGACTCTGAGCCTTAGGATAAATAAAATGCTAGATCTAAGTATAATAAATGAGCTTCCTAAGGGAAGGGCCGAGGTTAAGACAGATATTATTATGGAAGAACATCAAGAGATTCTTTTTGAAAATATAGGTCATAATCTCAAAGCAGGTAGGCAGGTTTATGTAGTAAGTACCAATATAGATTCAGACGATACAAACTCTGTAGAAAACCTCTATAAAAAGTATAAGTCATTATATAAAAATTATAGGGTAGAAAAACTCCATGGAAAATTAAAGGCAAGTCTTAAAGAAGAAATCTTAAAAAAGTTTGCTAATAAAGAAATAGACATACTTATATCTACAACTGTAATAGAAGTAGGAATAGATGTTGCCAATGCTAATACAATGGTAATCTATAATGCCAATAATTTTGGTCTATCCCAGCTTCACCAGCTAAGGGGAAGAGTGGGAAGAGGAGAATTTGAATCATACTGCTATCTTATTTCTAAAGATACAGATGTAAATGCTAGGCTAAAAACCTTGGTTGATTCTAACGATGGATTTGTAATATCTCAAAAAGACTATGAGATTAGAGGTGGTGGTAAAATCTTATCATTAATCCAGCATGGCAAAAACCTATCCCAGATTGAATACTTAAATATGACTGAAGAAGAAACTGATAAAACTTTTTATATATTTGATAAGCTTAAAGAAAATGAATTTAAAGGTGTAAATTTAGCATATATTAGAGAGTTTTTTAATGAAGATAAGGATATTATTTTAAATTGATGAAGGTAGTA
>CAMEGY010000134.1 GCA_945916625.1 uncultured Anaerococcus sp. | reverse complement strand
AAACCACTTGGAACTTTAGGCCATTTCTCAACATAAGGTAAATGACTTTTACTATCCCCTTGAGTTTCATCTGGCCATTTAAAGGTCTCATCTTTGTCTAAAATTTTCATCCTAGCAGCAGACTTTAACATCTCTACATTTGCCTGATGAGCTGTCTCTGCTGCTTTGATTTTAGACCTATTATATCTTGGTATAGCTACTGCAGCCAAAATCCCCATTATTGCAATTACAATTATAAGTTCAATTAAAGTAAATCCTTGTCTTTTCTTTTTCATTTTATACCCCACTTATTCCATTTATCGAGTCAAACATAGGTATGGATACAGAAAACACTACAAAGGCTACTAGAAGGCCCATTAGAAGGATCATAAGAGGCTCTGCTATGCTTGATATTTTCCTTATCCTAAATATGTATTCAGTCGCAAAAAACTCATTGGCTTTTTTCATTGTCTCATCAAGTTTTGAAGTCTCAGTCCCTATATCTACCATAGACAATAGAAGGGGTGAGAATATTTCTGCATTTCTAAAAGCAAGGCTTAGGCTATCGCCCTTGTTTATATCATCTTTTATTTTTAGTATTACTTCTTTTATATAAGCATTTTTGTAAGAATCTGCCAGAATCAGAAAGGTTTCTATTGTATCTATATCCCCTGATTTTAGTATGTAATATATGCTAGTAAGCTGGTATTCTACACGGAGCCTGTTAAGCTTGTGAATAGGTTTAAGCTTAAATAAAAACTCATCCATTCTTATCTTTTTCTGGTAATTTGTTCTAAGCACTAGAATTATAAGAAAAATTAGTCCTGTAACAAGCAAGAGCAAAAGAGAATTTTCAGCAAAAAAATTTGAAATCCCTAAAAGCATTCTTGTCATCAAGGGAAGGGACATTTCTGACTGGTCAAAAATCTCTATAAAACTTGGCATGACAAAATTAATTATGGTTATAATTACAAAAACACTTACAAATAGCACTATTAGTGGATAGGTCATAGCTTGTTTTACTGCAGATCTGTTTTTGCTTTCTTCATAGATATAGTTTGAAAGGTTTTCTAAGATTCCTGCTAATTTTCCAGTCTTAGTCCCTGTTTTTACAAAGGCTAGGATAAGGTCAGAAAAATATCCTTCTGCCATCTTGAAGGCCTCATAGGGACTTCTTCCCCTTTCAAGATTATATAAAATTATGTTTATAGCTTTTTCTATTTTTTTGTTTGCGCCTTGTCTTTTTATAATACTGAGACTATCGTATAGGCTAATACCCGAATTCAATAATAAGGATAGCTCATTAAGAAATAAGGACATAGTCCTAGAGTCTATCCTCTTAGGCCCTATGTCCTTATTTAAAAATTTAACAATCCTGTTATATTTTTCCCTATTCAATTATACATTCATTAATTCAGTGTTTTTCTTATCAGCCAATTCTTCGATTGATTTAATAAATTTATCTGTGATTTTTTGGATTTCATCTTCTAATGTGAACTTATCATCTTCTGTGATATCTCCAGATTTTTCAGATTTCTTAACTTCATCCATATAGTCACGTCTTACGTTTCTTACAACTATTTTTGCATCTTCTGCATAGGTATTTACTTCTTTGGTGTATTCTTTTCTTCTTTCCTCTGTAAGGGCAGGGAATGGTAGTCTAATAACTTCACCGTCATTACCTGGTGTTATACCTATGTTTGATTTTAGAATTGCTTTTTCGATTGGCTGGATATTTGACTTATCCCATGGTTTTATTACAAGTAGTCTTGCTTCTGGGATAGATATTGTGGCTGCTTGGTTGATTGGTGTTTCTGTTCCATAATATGAGAATGTAATACCATCTAGAATTGCTTCTGTCGCTCTACCAGCCTTGATTGTAGAAATTCTTCTTTCAAATGATTCTACAGCCTTTTTCATTCCAGCTTCTGTGTCTTTTTTTATTTGATCATATAGCATTTTAAAAACTCTCCTTTACTCTTGTACCAAGATTTTCATTTTCAAATACTTTTACCATATTAGATGGGTCATCTATTCCAAACACTATAAGTGGCATGTCATTGTCCATGCATAGTGATGGGGCCGTTGTATCCATTATCTTTAATTCTTTTTGTAGAATTTCTTTGTAGGTTAACTTATCAAACTTTTTCGCATCGTCATAGACGTTTGGATCCTTATCATAGATACCGTCAGTGCCTGTTTTGCCTAAGAGGATAACATCTGCACCTATCTCTAGGGCCCTTAGGCTTGCTGTAGTATCTGTTGAGAAATAAGGTAGGCCTGTACCTGCAGAAAATATGACAACCCTGCCTTTTTCTAGGTGCCTAATCGCCCTACGTCTTATAAAAGGCTCTGCGACTTCCTTCATGGAAATAGCTGTCATAAGTCTTGTATCAAGACCCATTTCTTCAAGGGTACCCTGGACTCTAAGACCATTCATAACAGTACCAAGCATGCCGATATTATCAGAACTTGCCCTGTCAATTGCCGCTCCTGATCTTCCTCTCCAGAAATTGCCCCCACCAACAACTATCGCTACTTCAACGCCTTTTTCTGTAAGGATTTTGATGTTTTTACAGATGTTTTCAATCATATCATCGTCAAAACCAAATCCCTTATTGCCAGATAGGGCTTCACCACTTAATTTTAAAATAATTCTTTTGGTATCCTGCAAAATATTCCTCCTACTTATTACTAATTATAACCTATAAATGATAACATTTGCAAGTATTTATATTTTTTATTTTTTAGCTCTTTAAACAAAAGAACCACGCATCCAATCCCCTTTTAGATAGAGAATATGGGCAATTATTGCAATAATGACATTTGATATAGACATTGCAATCCAAATCCCAGTAGAACCGAAATCTGTCAAATATTTAAAGAAAAATATTAGTGGGATTCTTATCGCCCAAAGTCTCAGTACGTCAAGAAACATAGCATATTTGGCATTGCCAGAACCTTGGTAGAGACCTTGGTAGATAAAAAACATATTAAGCATAACTAAGGTAAGTAAGGTGTAGTACATATAGGTATCAGCCTCGACCATAAGTTTTGAATCTATAGGTGCATCTATAAAGAATCTGAGAATTTCAAACCTATATATAAAGCTTACGATAGCAATAATTATAGACATAATGACAACTATAATTGTAGCCTTCTTAAAAGTATCCTTGACCCTTTCAATATTTCCGCTACCTATATTTTGTCCAATAATGCTTGTAATCGCTGATCCAATTCCACCTGGCGGAATATTTAAAAGTCCTGAAATCCTATTAACCATACCATAGGCTGCAACAGTATCTGTGCCGTATGATTGGATAAAAGAATTTAGGATAATAAAACCAACAGCTGTACCCATCTGACCGATAACGGAAGGCGTTGCGATGGTATATATTTTCTTCACAACATTCCTTTCCCATTTGATAAAGATTAGGGAATTATAATTTAACTTTATCAAATCTTTATTAACTCTTAGATGGATAAAACCCAGAAGACACATCAAAGCCTGGGTCAAAACAGTGGCAATAGCAGCACCCATTACCCCTAGTCCAAGACCTTTAAAGCCAAAAATAGGTACCAGATCAAAAATAAAAATTGGATTTAAAACCATATTTAAAATAACACAAGTAGTACTTATTATAGTAGGAATTGTGTTTTTGCCCTGGGCTTGGAAAACTGCTGCATAAATAAAATATAAAAATATAAAGGGTATACCAAAATAAGAA
>CAMEGY010000133.1 GCA_945916625.1 uncultured Anaerococcus sp. | reverse complement strand
TCTTCCCCTAAACCCATTAGGATACGGGAATTCGCCTTACCAACCTTACTCATCCTATGCTGGTGATGAAATATATATATCCCTAGATAAACTCTACGAAGCTGGTCTTTTAGATAAGAAAGTAGAAGCCTTAGATCAAAAAGATAGGGTGGACTATAATTTTGTAAGAGAGTTTAAGGGTAAAGAGTTAAAAAAAGCCTATAAAAATTTCAAGAAAAAAGGCCTTGATAAGACAGAATCCTATAAAAAGTTTTTAGAATTTGATTTTGTATATAATTATGCGGTATTTTTAAGCCTTAAAAAAGCAAATGACTTAATATCTTGGAATGAATGGCCAGAAGAAATGAAAACTTGGATCTTAGATAAGAAATTTGACCTAAGTCCATATGAAGATGATATAAACTACGAAATTTTTATCCAATATATTTTCTACAAACAATGGATGGATCTAAAGAACTATGCCAACAAAAATGGCCTTAAAATCATTGGAGACATACCATTTTATGTGGGCCTTGACAGCCTAGATGTTTGGGAAAATCAGAAATATTTTGAAATAACCGAGGATGGTAAGCCAATTTTAATAGCAGGAGTACCACCAGATGCCTTTTCTGACGAAGGCCAAAGATGGGGCAATCCAATCTACAGGTGGGATGCGCTTAAGAAAGATGATTTCAAATTCTGGATAGAAAGACTAGCCTACAACGCAAAACTCTATGATATCATTAGGCTAGACCATTTTAGAGCCTTTGATACCTACTGGGAAATAGAATCTAAGTATGATAATGCTATTATAGGTGAGTGGAAAGAAGCACCTGGCTATGCTCTTTTTGATGAAGTTATCAAAAAGCTAAAGGACGTAGAATTTATAGCAGAAGATCTTGGAACCCTAAGACCTGAGGTCCTAGAATTAAGAGACCATTACAATTTAAAGGGCATGGTTATTATTGAAAATGAATTTAGGCCTTGGGAAAATCACCTAGTAGAAGCAAGTGAAAATTCTGTAACCTATCCAGGCACCCACGATAATATGACAATAATCGAATGGTACGAAGAGCTTGACGAAGAAAAGCAAGAAGCAATTAAAGAATATTTCCTAGAAAATGGCATCGAAAACAAATCTCTTGCAGATGACTTTTTCGAATATGCGACAAGCCTTGATAGTGACTACGTTATAGTTTCTCTAGCTGACATCCTAGGTCTTGGTGAAGAGGCGAGAATAAATGAACCAGCAACCCTAAATGACAAAAACTGGTCCTTTAAACTAAAAACTCTCAAAGATTTTGAAAAGAAAACCGATTTTGTAAGAAAAACAATAGAAAAAAATAGAAAATAAAAGAAAATCCCGTCTCTTTTGATAGAGAAACGGGATTTTTTTAGTGCTTGGTTGCATTGTAATTTGTGATTTCTTTTTATTTGAAAGGCAAAAACTTTGTGCTTTTGGATTTTTTTTATAATAAATTTTACAATTTAATTTATTTGCAGTTTGATTTTACTTTCTCTTTTAAATAGGGCCTAGCCTTTATATCTCTATTTTCCAGCCCAAATATCTTTAGGATAAAGCCCATGATCAAACATCTTTTGGAAGGCCTCTTGGGCAGGCTTTAAATCTTCCTTGTAGGTTATTCCTATCCACTTTTCGCTTGTTGGAAGTATTGTGACCTCGGCTACATCATCCTTAATCCATTCGCCTATCATTTCTGGCAGGACATATTCATTGGTATCGAGAAAATCCTTGTTTTCTTCCAGATTTTTTATAAAATATTCCTCGGCATAGTCCATAAATTTTGGAAAAGATGCCCAGAGATTCATAGAAACAATGCTTTCTAGATTTAACAGGTCAGGAGAAAGATTTTCTTTGGAAGAAAAGCTGCCGTCTTTTTTGTTGTATCCTATCTCATGAGTTTCTATGATGTTAACTAATTTATTCTCACTATTTCCTACAGATACTCCCCTTGTGACGGTTCCCATATCTGATAGGGTGTTTTTTAATTTATAACCTGCCATGGCCACTTGGATTTTGCCATCTATTTCCGCAGGACTTGTAGTTAAAAAATCGTGTAGGTCCTTAAAAACTCCCTTACCATAATAATCGTCAGCATTTATAACGAGAAATGGCTCCTTTACAAGGTCTTTTGTCGCAAGAACAGCGTGGACTGTGCCCCAAGGCTTAACTCTATCTTCTGGAGAAACAAAGCCACCAGGTAGGGTCATCTTTTGATAGGCATATTCAACATCTACAAATTTTTCAATCCTAGATCCGATGACCTCTTTAAAGTCTTTTTCTATATCTTCTCTTATTATAAACACAACCTTATCAAAGCCGGCCTTGATGGCATCAAAGATAGAATAATCGATGATGGTATAGCCATTATCATCCATTTTTGCAAGCTGCTTGATTCCTGCCTTATATCTTGAGCCAATCCCTGCAGCCAGGACAACCAGTGTAGTTTTCATTTTATATCCTTTCTTCATAACCATTTGGATTTTGCTCTTGCCAGTTGTATGAATCTTGGCACATTTGATCTATTCCATATTCTGCCTGCCAGCCTAAGATGTCACGGGCTTTTTTGGCGTCTGCAAAACACTCTGCAATGTCGCCTTCCCTGCGACCTACAATCTTATATGGAATTTCTTTGCCAGATGCCTTTTCAAAAGCCTTTACTACATCAAGGACTGAATATCCCTTGCCTGTTGCAAGGTTAAATATGGATACTCCATCAAGTTCGTCAATCTTATCAATAGCGCAGACGTGGCCCTTAGCAAGGTCTACAACGTGGATATAATCCCTAACTCCTGTTCCGTCGTGGGTAGGATAATCATCGCCAAAGACCCTTAGGTAGTCGAGTTTTCCTACAGCAACCTGGGCAATGTAAGGTAAGAGGTTATTTGGAATTCCTCTTGGGTCTTCACCAATTTTCCCTGACTTGTGGGCTCCAATTGGGTTGAAGTATCGAAGAAGAACGACCTTCCACTCTGGATCTGATTTTTGTAAGTCAGTCATAATCTGCTCCATCATTGATTTTGACCAGCCATAAGGATTTGTACATTCTCCCTTAGGGAAATCTTCTGTAATTGGCACGGATTTTGGATTGCCATAGACTGTAGCAGATGATGAAAAAATAATATTTTTAACTCCGACTTCCTTCATAGCCTCAAGGGTTGTGAGGGTCCCTGTGATGTTGTTGTGGTAGTATTCTAATGGTTTATTTACAGATTCACCTACAGACTTAAGGGCTGCACAGTGGATTAGGACATCAATTTTTTCCTTAACTAAAACCTCTTTGAGTTTTTCCTTATCCAAAATATCAGCTTCATAGAAGGTGATTTCCTTACCAGTAATATCACTTACCCTATCAACAGCAATCTTTGAAGAGTTTGAGAGATTGTCATAGATTATAACATTGTAATTTTTATTAAGAAGTTCTACAGCAGTGTGGGTCCCAATATAACCCGCCCCACCCGTTATCATTACGTTTTTCATGTGTTTACCTTTCTGTGATTTATAATTAGATTATACTATAATGTGGAGAAATTTTGAAGTTTAGAGAAGTGCTATATAAATTTGGATATAGGTTTGGTCCTTTTATTAAAAAAATAATTTGCAAATTTTTCCTCTATGAGTAAAGTATTTACATATATTGACTATGACGGGACTAGTAGGTTTGAGTTTTCTTAACAGAGTGCGGCTGTTGGTGAGAAGCCTTAGTTGATTTTGACTGAAT
>CAMEGY010000132.1 GCA_945916625.1 uncultured Anaerococcus sp. | reverse complement strand
GTAGATCAATTTTCTTAAGAGCCTTATCCATCTCATGAAGGGCAATATAAGAAAAAGCTGCCACTCCAAGGGCAAGAGGAATCCTGCCTAGATAGGTAATAAGGATCAAAATTGTAAGAATCACTATGCCACCAAAGGCCCTATTTAAAAACTTAATCATAAACCACCATACCTTCTATCTCTTTTGGTAAAGGCGATAATCGCTTCTTTTAGGTCATCTTCTGAAAAGTCAGGCCACAAAACATCAGTAAAGAAAAGTTCTGTATAGGCAAGCTGGTAGACTAAGAAATTAGAAAGTCTAAGCTCACCGCCAGGTCTAATTAAAAGGTCTGGGTCATTTTGACCTGCTGTATATAAGTTATCAGAAATCAACTCTTCTGTAATATCATCTGGCCCATAGCCTTTTTTCATAATTTCCCTAAAAGAATGGACTAGTTCGTCCCTGCCTCCATAATTAAGGGCAATATTAATCACAAGTGACTTGTTATCCTTTGTTTTATCAAGGGCAAGTAGACAAGCTTCTCTAGTCTTTTTAGGAAGTTTAGAAATGTCTCCCAAAAAATTAAGCTTACAATCTTCTGCCATAAGCTCATCAATCTTAGAATTTACAAACTTAATAAGTAAATCCATCAAAAAACCAACTTCCTTAGCTGGTCTCTTCCAATTTTCTGTAGAAAAAGCATAAAGAGTCAAAGTCTTTATCCCAAATTTCTTGGCAGATCTTGCAATCCTAATCACATTTTCCGCACCTTCCTTGTGGCCGAAGGTCCTAGGCCTATTTTGTTTTTTTGCCCACCTACCATTACCATCAAGGATAATCGCAATGTGGTTCGGTATTTTTAATTCAGTCATAATCCCTCACTATATCTTAACCACTATACCCAAAAGCGTCTGTTTTTTCTATTAAAATAAAAAAAGCAGCCTCCAAAAAAGCTGCCTTATAGCTAAATTCTCTTTGCAAGACTTCTGCCAAATAAATATACCAAAATACTCATACTTATGAGGTAAATCGAAGCGGCAAAAGTATCAAAATGTTTAAAACCATAGCTTATATAAAGACTTCCATCTACTATTTTTTCTGGAATAAAATAGCTAATTGGATTTAAAAATGAATAAGATTTTCCTATATATAAGAATGCTAACATTATTAATAATACAAAAATTAGGCTAAGGTAAGTTTTAAACATATCCTTACAAAGCAAACTTAATATTTGAGTCAAACTTACTAAAAATACTAGTAAAGTAAAACTTAATATAGATAATTCTAATAAATATCTCCCTAGCGAAATATAGGTAAAATTCTTTGAATAATCAATAGCAAGGTTTGGATCTTTTACCCTGCCTATATATTTTAATACCGGGAAATCCAAGGTGTTTCTCGGGTCTTTAATTAATCCTAAAAATAGAATTGCTCCCAAAATAATTAGCAAAAATTTAAAGCAAAATATAAGGCTTGCCACAAACTTTTTATCGTAAACTTCTCTCTTATCAATAGGCTGAGTCTTTAGCAAGTCATAGGAGTTTTCATTTATAAATTCATACTTGTAAGCACCTGCATATATAAATACACTTATTAATATCAAAATAATTGTAATCTTGTATTGGTAAATTAATCTAAATAGAAGGATAAAAGATGAGGTATCCTTTGGTATTTGAGCATTTATTGCGCTATTTAATATTTTTTCATCTTTGGTTTTATCATAGAAAGTTAGAGTCCTATCATAAAGAAGGTTCATTGGCTTAAGATTTCTTTTGATTAACTCTCTTCTAAAAGTATCGCTTGCTTGGATTGAAAATTCTGAAATTTGTCCAGCTACTAAATTTCCTTCTGAAACTTTAAAGTGTTCATCTGCAAGGGCAGGATTCATATCATCCCCAAGGCTTTTTGCAAATAAACTACTTTTCGATAAAATTTTATAAAAATTTTCTGAATCTAAATCTTCCCTATACTTATCGAGCAAGTCAAGTTTATCAAGATAAGTTTGAGACTTTTCTCCCAAATTATTATCTTTTTCAAATTCCGCCATATCTCTTACTATGGAAATTTTTGTAAAGGTGTTTTTGTAAGCATAAAAATCATGACTTGACATTTTCGACCTAAGATTTATAGAAAATACCAGCAAGAATATAGCAATAAGTGTAAATCTCAAGCCTGTATTTTTATTAAAAGATTTTATTTTTAACTTTTCGAAGGAAAATAGACATTTTATTTCTTTTCTAGTTCTTTTTTCAATTCTCTGGACAAATATTTTCTTATCTTCCTTGATAAAACCATAAGCAACTAATAAAAATATCCCCCCTATAGCAATGAAGAGCAAAATGGCTAAAAGGCTAAAACTTGGGCTTCGATAGGAAAAATCTACACTTCCGATAGAATTATTAGCTAATTTTTTGCTTCCTAATAAAAAATCGTAATATGAAAAATAAAATGGGTTATAGATGGTTTGAATTTTTTCTGAGAAATTTGTAAATGCCGCTAAAATCCCACTTATAAAAAACGAACTCTGTAAAAATATATTGGTATTTTTAATAATCAAAGCAAGTAAAAGCGAAAAGCCAGTAAAGAAAAAAACTCTTGCCATAAATAAGCTAAGAGATTTAAGTAAAAATCCTAAAAATATAACTTGGTTTTGATTTTCCCCAAAACTTCCAATTGGCAGGGAGAAAATCCAAGGAAGATCCCCTCTTATCCTTCCTATTACAATCGATGTGGTAAGAACAATGGCAAAATATAAAAATGACAAACAAAGTCCTATGCCTAACTTATCTAATAAGATTTTTATCCTTTTTTCTGTAGAAGTTAGTTTTAAGAAAACTTGGTCATTATCATATTCTCTACTTAAACTTGTCCCAACAAATAAACTTATTAGCAAAACTGGGATAATGCCAAAATAAGTTTTCATATTTGAATAGAAAATATTTTGACTGGAAGTTTTAATATTTTTTATAAAGGATTCTGAACTTATATTTCGATTTTCCAAATTTTTATAATAATCAATAAGAAAATCTAATTTTTGCTTATTTAGCTGGCTTATTTTTAAGTCATACTTCTTAATAAATTTAAATATTTTATCAATATAAGAAAAAGATACAATAGGCGGATTTTCACCCAAATACTCATCGCTAGCGAGAACTAAATCATCGGTATCAACATCATTAATAATTTTTTGATAATCTTCATTGAACTCATCACCAACATCATCCCAAATCATATTCGGTGGGTAAGTGTCAGATATATGAAAGCTTAATTGATTATCCTTCTCCAAAATCCTGTCTATTATAAGCACATCTTCCAAACCATCACTTAGGCTGTAATTTATGTCGGATTTTTTGATGAAATTTATAAAACAAGTAAAGATGATAGCTATTAGAACAAAAACATGGAAAAATTTATTCTTAATAATCTTTTTAAACTCAAAGGTCATTTCTATCTCCTAATATATAATAAAGCCTCTGCCAAAAATAACCTATTTATCTACTACTGTATTCATAATCATATTCTTCGGATATCTATTTACATATCCTCCATATCTAAAAACACCTAACCCAGTATTATCATCAATATATAAAAATTTTTCTATATATATCCATCCATCATAATAATACTCACCTTCTAACTTTTTATATCTCCATTTATCTGGTGCTTTATGTGTTAGACATCTTACAGTGTCCCACCTATATACCTTTTCTGGTTTGTAAATTTGTGCAGAATCGTTTTCCTG
>CAMEGY010000131.1 GCA_945916625.1 uncultured Anaerococcus sp. | reverse complement strand
TGACTCTGGTTGATTGCTGTTCAGTTAGCACGTGGTTGAGGACAGAGAGGACAAGACAGAGAATAAAGTTTCCAATTCTTTGATGCCTCCCGTGTTTGGAAAGGATCTTCTTGGTAGATGTTTTTTTGGTATGCAAAAGATAATTTCAATAAGGAGGAGACCATATGAAGAGCGCGTATAAAGGCAAATTAGCTAGAATCAATCTTTCTACAAGAGAAATAAAGGTTGAAGAATTAGACTTAGAATTAGCAAAAAAATTTATTGGTGGTAGAGGTCTTGGAACAAAAATACTTTATGATGAAGGAGTAGCAAAGGTTGAACCTTTATCTCCTGATAATAAGTTATTGTTTATGACTGGTCCTATGACAGCGGCAAAAGTTCCTACATCAGGAAGATATATGGTTGTTACAAAGGCTCCACTTAATAACATGATAGCTTCATCTAACTCTGGTGGTAAATGGGGAGCATTTTTAAAGAATGCTGGTTGGGATGGACTAATCGTTGAAGGCAAGGCTGATACTCTAGTATACCTACATATTGAAGATGATAAAATAGAAATTCTACCAGCTGAAGCTTATAAGGGCATGAGGTCTGAAGAAATTGATGATAGATTAAAGGAAGTACACCCAGGAAGTTCAGTATTAAATATAGGACCTAGTGGTGAAAATCTTTCATTGATGGCTGCAGTAATGAACGATAAGGATAGAGCAGCTGGAAGAGGCGGAGTTGGAGCTGTAATGGGCTCTAAAAACTTAAAGGCAATAGTAGTAAATGCTACTGCAAAATATGCGGATGCATTTGACGAAAAGAAATTACAAGAAGCAAACCTTGAATGTTTGAAGAAAATAAAGGCTAGCCCAGTAACATCTGAAGGATTCCCTACTTATGGTACTGCCGTATTAGTAAATATTATTAATAATGTTGGTTCACTTCCTACAAAGAATTGGCAAGAAGCCTACTTTGAAGAAGCGGATAAGTTCTCAGGGGAATCTATGAATGATGAGATACTTACAAAGCAAAGTTTCTGTCATAGGTGTCCAATTGGATGTGGACGTGTTGTTAATCTAGATGGCAAGGATGTAGGTGGTCCAGAATATGAACCACTTTGGGCGTATGGATCTAACTGTGGAGTTATAGATTTAAAGGTTATATCAGAATGTAATAGATTATGTAACGAATATGGTCTAGATGCTATATCAGTTCCATGTACGATTGCATCTGCTATGGAATTATATCAAAGAGGATATATCACAGAAGAAGAATGTGAAGGCGTTCCACTAGTTTGGGGTTCAACAGAAGCTATAATTGAATGGACTAAGAGAATAGGTGAAAAGAGAACTGAACTTGGAAAGCTAATGGCTGAGGGTTCTTACCGTCTATGTGAACACTATGGACATCCAGAATATTCTATGAGCGTTAAAAAGCAAGAAATGCCTGCATATGATGCTAGAGGAATTCAAGGTATCGGTATCACATATGCTACATCTAACAGAGGTGGTTGCCACGTAAGAGGCTACCTAATTTCCCCTGAAATCTTAGGATTTCCAGAACAATTAGACAGAACTTCAGTTGAAGGTAAGGCTAAGTGGGCTATGATATTCCAAGATTTAACAGCGGTTATAGACTCCATGGGTATGTGCTTATTTACTTCTTTCGCATTAGGTGCTCCTGAATATGCCTCTCTATTGAATGCAGCTACTGGTACAGAATACGACGCTGCTCAACTTCTTGAAGTAGGTGAAAGAATCTACAATATAGAAAGATTATTCAATAAAGAAGCGGGCATGAAGCCAGAAGATGATAAGTTACCTAAGAGATTAATAGAGGAACCTATTTCAGAAGGACCTTCTAAGGGCATGACAAGTCAAATCAAAGTTACTCTTCCTGATTACTACAAAGCTAGAGGATGGGTTGATGCATTCCCAACAGAAGAAACTCTTGAAAGATTAGGATTAAAATAATCTTAAACAAATCTAATCCAACGGCAGCTCAATTCTTGAGCTGCTGTTTTTATGTTTAAATAAGGAGGTCAGTATGATAGAAATTAGACTCTTCGCAAGCCTTAGAGAGGGTAGAGAAAAAGTGTATAAACTTGAAGAAGCCTTTTCCAATGGAGAAGAAATTCTTGACTATTTTCAAATAAAAAGTGAAGATGTAGCGATATTCTTAATTAATGGCATGCATTCTAATTTAAAAAATCCTATTAAGGATGAAGATGTAATTGCCATTTTCCCACCGATTGGGGGTGGTTGATATGCGATATGATAGGCAGATAATTATAGAAGGTTTTGGTCAGGATGGCCAGGCTAAGCTATCCAGGGCTAAAGTGTTAGTGGTTGGTGTGGGAGGCTTAGGCTGCCCGGCTCTTACATATTTAGTTCAAGCTGGGATAGGAAAGTTAGGATTCATAGATTCAGATGTGGTATCTGAAAGTAACTTAAATAGACAATTCTTACATTTTGAAAAGGACCTTGGCAGAAAAAAAGTAGATTCAGCCTTTGAAAAATTAATAGAAATTAATTCAAAAGTAGAGCTTGTTCCCTTAGATATTCACCTTAACAAGGACAATGCTAGAGAATTAATTAAAGGATATGACCTCGTGCTTGCTTGTTTAGACAATATCGAAACAAGGATGTTATTAAATAAGATTTGCCTTGAAGAGGATATTCCAGTAGTTAATGGTGGAATTGATGGATTTTATGGATTTGCTTTTGTTGCTAGTAGAAAGGGTGCTTGTCTTGAATGTATGGGTTATCAAAATACTAAGATGAAACACCCATTTCCAGCACTTGGAGCAGTAGCTGGAGTGATTGGCTCTTTACAAGCTAATATGGCTATTGGAATGCTACTTGGAAATAATAGTTATCAAAACAAGTTGTTTCAATTTGACGCAAGGCTTATGACTTTGGATGAGATAGACATAAGTATTAGTGAAGATTGTAGTTTACATAATAGGTGGAAAGATGAAAAGTGAAAAAGAATTTACCCATTTTGATGAAGCTGGTAAGGCAATCATGGTGGATGTAGGAGATAAAGAAATTACTAAGAGGGTGGCCATTGCTAGAGGGAGTATAGAAGTCGGACCGGAGGTCCTATCGAAGATTAAGGAGTCTTCTGTTGAAAAAGGGGACGTCTTGGGTGTGGCTCGAATAGCTGGAATTATGGCGGTGAAACAGACATCAAGTTTAATCCCTATGTGTCACCCTCTATTGATTAGTAAGGCAAAGCTTGACTTTGAAATAAATGAGAAGGAATCTAAGATTGATGCAATCTGTCAGGTTCAAATTGAAGGAAAAACAGGGGTTGAGATGGAGGCTTTGACAGGGGTGTCTATCGCTTTGTTAACAATCTATGACATGTGTAAGGCCATTGATAAGGCTATGGCGATTACAGATGTTCATTTAGTAGAGAAGAAAGGTGGAAAAAGCGGAGATTTCATCTTTGAAAAAAGAAAGTAGAGAAAGATTATGTTAGATAGCTACGGTAGAAATATCGATTATATCAGGATTTCAATAACGGATAGGTGCAACTTAAGATGCGTCTATTGCATGCCTAAGGACGGAGTAGCTCTGGTTGATTGTCACGATATCATGACTTTTGATGAGATAGAAAGACTGAGCAAGATATTTGCTAAAAATGGTATTAAGAAGATCAAAGTAACTGGTGGAGAGCCTCTTGTTAGGCTAGATGCAGTTAATTTGATTAAAAATCTTAAAGAGATTGAAAGTATAGAGCAAGTT
>CAMEGY010000130.1 GCA_945916625.1 uncultured Anaerococcus sp. | reverse complement strand
TAGAAGAAGCAGTAGAAGGATATGACAAGGGATCCTATGTTGCAATAGTAGGAGAAAAATAATCGCAGACCAATAAAATAATTATAAGACAACATACAGGAAATTGAAGGCTTTAAGGCCTTCTTTTTTCAAAACAAAATCTATAAAAAAGATTAATTAAATTTGCTTTTGGGGTCAAGAAATAATGTTGACATGTGATAAAATAGCGTGTATAATAATGTGGTCAAGTAAAAATATTGACAGGTGATATTATGGAGAAAATAGTTAAAGTAGCCCAACTATACGATGTGTATGGACAACTTCTAAATGAAAAGCAAAGAGATGTTATAAATTGCTATTACAACGAAGATTTATCCCTTCAAGAGATAGCTGATAATGATGGTAAGACTAAGCAAGCCATATCAGATATGATCAATAGGAGCGTGGATAAATTATTTGAGTTTGAAAATGAGCTTTCTTTACTAAAAAGCAAGACTGAACTTAAGGCTTCTCTTTTGGATATAAGAGAGCTGATTGAAAGTTCAAATAATAAAGAAGCAATTCGTAAGTTAACAGAAATAATTGAAAAGATTTAGGAGCTTATATGGTTTTTGAGAGCCTTTCAGATAGACTCCAAGCAGCGCTTGGAAAGCTAACAGGAAAAGGAAAATTAAACGAAAAAGATATAGACACTGCTATGAGAGAGATAAGACTATCCCTCCTTGAAGCAGATGTTAACTACAAGGTTGTAAAAGACCTTGTAAAAACTATTAAGGAAAGATCACTTGGGGCTGACGTGATGAGTTCACTTTCTCCAGGACAGATGGTAGTTAAGATAGTAAATGAAGAACTAACCGAACTAATGGGTAAGGAAAATTCTAAACTTGCTCTAAGGGGAGGCACACCTCATATGGTTATGATGGTAGGTCTTCAAGGTTCTGGTAAGACTACCCATTCTGGTAAACTTGTAAAAATGCTAAAAAAGGAAAATAGGAATCCTATGCTAGCAGCCCTTGATATCTATAGACCCGCTGCGATTGAACAGCTTAAGGTAGTAGGAAAACAAGCAGATACATTTGTTTTTGAAAAGGGCAAGGAAGATCCTGTAAAAATAGCCAAAGAGGCCAAGGATTATGCAAGAGTTAATAATTACGATACAGTAATCCTCGATACGGCAGGACGTCTTCAAATTGATACAGACCTTATGGATGAACTTAAGGCGATCAAAGAAGAAGTCAAACCAGATGAAATCCTCTTGGTAGTAGATGCCATGACTGGTCAGGAAGCGGTAAATGTAGCCAAATCTTTTGATGATTACCTAGATATTACTGGGGTAATCCTAACCAAACTAGATGGTGATGCAAGAGGTGGGGCAGCCCTTTCAATTAGACAAGTTGTCGGCAAACCAATCAAATTTATTGGTGTAGGTGAAAAACTTGACGATTTAGAGCCTTTCTATCCAGACAGGATGGCAAGTAGAATCCTCGGAATGGGTGATGTACTTTCGCTAATAGAAAAGGCTGAAGAACAATTCTCCTTAGAAAATGCTAGGGAGCTTGAAGCAAAGATGAGAGAGCAAACCTATAGTCTGGACGATTTTATGGAACAAATCCAACAGATAAAAAATATGGGCCCTCTCGAAGATTTACTAGCAATGATACCCGGAGTTAATTCCAAGATGCTAAAGGGTGTCAATGTGGATGATGCAGGCTTTGATAAGATTGAAGCCCTAATTAATTCCATGACTAAGGAAGAAAGAGAAAAGCCTGAAATTATCGGCAGAAGTAGAAAAACCAGGATTGCAAATGGTTCTGGAGTAGACGTTCGCGAACTAAACAAACTCTTAAAACAATTTAAAGAACTTAAGAAAATGATGAAAAAAATGAGCGGACTACAAAAAAAAGGAAAAAGAGGAAGAGGCTTTCCAAAAATGCCTTTCTTTTAGAAAATTAGGAGGAAAAAATGGCAGTAAAAATTAGATTAAAAAGATTAGGACAAAAGAAAAAACCATTCTACAGAGTGGTAGTAGCAGACTCTAGAAGAGCTAGAGATGGTAGATTTATAGAAGAAATCGGATACTACAACCCAGTTTCTGAACCAAAAGTATTCAAAATAGACAATGAAAAAGCTAAACAATGGATCAAAAACGGTGCTCAACCAACATCTATTGTAGAAAAGCTATTCAAAGACAATGATGTATTAGCATAATTATGAAAGATTTAGTAGAATTAATTGTAAAAGAACTAGTAACAGATAAAGAAGCTGTAGAAATAATTGAAGACCGCGATGGCGGTGAAGTTAACATACTAATCAAGGTTAACGAAGAAGATAAAGGTAGGGTAATAGGAGTTAGGGGCAATATTATAAACTCCATTAGAACTATCGCAAGAAGCGCAGCTATAAAGGAAAATGTTAAGGTAAACATAAAAATATGAGAATCTCAGTAGGAGAGATTGTAAAGGCGCAGGGAATCAGAGGCGAAATCAAAGTAAGAAGCCTTAGTGATAATAAAAATAGATTTGAAATCGGATCTAAACTCTTCATAGAAGATGAGATTGTCACAATAAAAAGGTCCTATAAGCAAAAAAATATGCTTATCCTAGGCTTTGAAGAATATGACAACATAAACGACATCCTTAAATTTATCGGCAAAGATATAACGATAGACGAAAAAGATTTAGGAGAATTATCTGAAGATGAAGTATACATCAAAGACCTAATCGGTCTATCAATCATCAGCAAGGGGCAAAAAGTTGGTGAACTTGTAGATGTAATTTCAGGAGTATATCCAAATGATGTCTATGAAATCAAAACTGATAAGGGAAATGTTTTATTACCTGCACTTAAAAATATAATCAAAAAAATAGATACTGAAGAAAAAATAATTGAAGTAGAAAATTTTAGTGACTATGAATAAGGTAACACTCCTTACCCTATTTCCAGAATCCTTTGATTTTTTAAGGACCTATGGAGTAATAGGCAAGGCAATCCAAAATAAAAAACTAGAACTTGAAATAGTGGATATGAGAGATTTTGCAAACAACAAGCACAATCACGTCGATGATACAGTATACGGCGGGGCAGCCGGAATGCTAATTAGACCTCAAGTAATATATGACGCACTATTATCAGTCAAAACTGCTAAGTCTAAAGTAGCCTTTATGTCGGCTACAGGAAAAGTTTTAGATCAGAAGTTAGCAATCGACTTTGCAAGTATTGAACATTTGATAATAATATGCGGCCATTATGAGGGAATAGACGCAAGAATAACCAACCACTATGTAGACTATGAAATCTCAATAGGCGATTATGTCCTAACAGGCGGAGAAATCCCAGCCATGGTCCTAATAGACTCCATGGCAAGATTTATAGATGGAGTTGTAGGAAAAGAAGAGTCACTAGTAACAGATTCTCACTATAATATATTGTTGCAACAAGACGAATACACCAAGCCAAGGGTTTTTAATGGCTACCACGTACCAGCTGAACTAGTAAGTGGAGATCATAAAAAAATCGCAGCTTGGAATAAGAAAAATGCAATAGAAAAAACAAAAAGAGTAAGGCCAGACATATACGAAAAGTACTTACGAGAGGAGAGCAAAGATGGAATTAATCAAAAAAATAGAAAGTGAAAACCTACGTAAAGAAAACTTTGATTTTAATGTAGGTGATACTGTAAGAGTAAGCTATAGAATCAAAGAAGGCGATAAAACAAGACTTCAAGACTTTGAAGGAACAGTAATCTACATCAGTGAAGGTGGAGTAGGTAAGACCT
>CAMEGY010000129.1 GCA_945916625.1 uncultured Anaerococcus sp. | reverse complement strand
GAAGGAGACATTGACAACGGTATCGAAGCAGGTACAGAATTTGCTGATCTTCCAGAAGATTGGGTTTGCCCAGTTTGTGGTGTTGGCAAAGACATGTTCGAAGCTCAAGAATAATAAAAAATTAGAGGCCCTAGGGCCTCTTTTTTATTTAGAATTCATCTTGATTTCTATCGTTATTTCTAATTACAATACCAATTGCAACAAGAATGACCAGAACAAAAACCAAAGCAACTATGACTATAGGTTTTGAAAAAACCGGGCTTTTTTCTTCATAAACATCAGCAGTAGGATTAAGGGCCAAAATATGTCCTCTTTCGTCCTCACTGTCCTCGATATTATCAGGCTTTACTTCTAAAAGTATTTTTTTCTTTTTTTCTGGGAAATCTTCGTCTGAAGAAGCCTTGTCGTCTTCTTTTCTTGCTGGCACCATCTCTTGACTCTTTATTGAGTTTATCCTATTTGCCGCTTCATCTTCAAGTCTTCGTTTTTGCTTTTCAGTAGTTGCTGATTGGATCTTCTCATTATAGTCTTTTAGTATGGCCTCAGTTTGTTTGCTTGTGCTATTTGGACTTTTTCCTTCTTTATTTTCTGAATCTATGGTCTGCATATCAGATAAGGCCTTTGATAAATTGGAGTTTTTATCCAGTTTTTTGACTAGTTCATCAACTGCCTTTTCAATTTTTTCCATATCAGGGTTTTGTGTTTTGCTATTAGCTTCTTCCTTTTGGGTGCTCTTAGTTTGCGCATTTTCTTTATCAACTTGCTCGTCTTTTTTGACCTCACTAGCCTGATCTTCTTTTTTGACCTCTGGTGTCTCTAGCTTATTCGTTTGGACGCTCTTAGCTTCCTTAGGAATTTCTGCAGACTTTTGGATTGGATTTACACTTTCAGTTATTATAATTTTTTCACCGGCCTTTTGGTCGGTTCCTTCTTTAGCTGGTTGATCTTCTGATGCAAAACTAGTAAAGGTTAGGTTAAAAGTTATAAAGCTTATTAAAATTGTGTATATAAATTTTCGCATCTTAATCACCTTCCTAGTTGTACTTTACCTGTTTTAGTCTATTAAAACAATTTAGTCATCACCATCAAATTGGTCATCAGATGAATACCAACCCTTGCCTATAATTGACGAAGTATTTAATATTGTAATAAATGAATAAGGGTCAATATTTTTTATAAAGGACCTAAATTTAGCGGCCTCAAAATTAGATGTTACACAGAAAAATACTGACGTATTAGATCCTCTAAATAAGCCTCTTGCATCCACAATAGTTGCAGACCTATTTAAGTCTTCTTTGATAAATCTGCCTACTTCTTCTGTTTTTGATGTAATTATTATAAACAATTTGGCAGTATTCATAGTTCCTATAATCATATCTACAAATATTCCCTTCATCAAAAGACCCAAGACAGAAAATAAACCTATCTCTATACCAAATATCTTTATAGATGCAATAGTAAAGATGGAATCCACCACAAGTAGCGACTTGCCTACTTCAAGTGATGTATATTTTTTCATAATCATTGCGATGATGTCTGTCCCCCCAGATGAGGCTGCTAGATTAAATAAAATCGCTGAGCCTACCGAACTCATAAGTAGGGTAAATATTAATTCAAGCATCTTATTATCTGTAAGCGGCCCATTAAGTGGGAATGCTCTCTCTAAGGCTAGGGCTGTAAGCGAGTTTAATATCGCCACATAGCCAGTTCTTAGTGTAAATCTTTTACCAAAAATAAATAGTCCTATTACAAGTAGGGTAACGTTAAAAAATAGAGTAAGTTGCGGACGGTTAAAGGGTACAAACATCGAAGTTATAATACTCATGCCCTCTACCCCACCTATTACAAAGGAGTTCGGGTATTTGAAAAAGTGGGTACCACATGCCATTAGGATAGCTGCAAAGCTCATCCAAAACAGCTTATATTGCCTAGTTTTTACATTGCGTTCGTCAATATTTCTAATAGGTGTTTTCTTTTCCCCGTCTATCTCACTAGATCCATCAGTTTTCAATTTCTACTCTCCATATCAAATTAATTTATACATGTGTATGCTAACAATTATACAATGAACCAACTTTTATGCTAGTAGAAAAGCTAAAGTTGGTTCACTAATTTTTTTATTTATTTTTCACTAATCGTTTGAATAATTGTCAAAGTAACCTTGGACTAAAACTACCGGTGTACCCTTATCCCCTGAGCCTGAAATCAGGTCAGAAAGAGATCCTAAGAGGTCGGTAATTTGTCTAGGAGTAGTGCCTAGCCTTTTGTTTGAATCTGTATTTTTATCCTTATTCCTAACAAGCTTTTTGAATTCTTCTTCTGCTTCTTCTTCAGACAGGCCACAAAGATCATTGTCAGCTACATATTTAAGCTTAAGCTCATTTGGTGTGCCCCTAAGTCCTTCTGTAAAACCAGGAGATACAACCGGATCTGCTAGCTCCCAAATATGGCCTACAGGATCTTTAAAGGCCCCGTCACCATAAATCATAACTTCTATTTGCTTGCCAGTCCTATCAATCAAAACTTTTTGAAGTTTTTCTACAAATTCTTGGCTATTTCTTGGGAAAAGTTTTACTATATTGCCTGTAGAAAGGTTTGAACCCAAAAGTCCATACTCTTCGTTATAGCCTGAGCCATCAACTGGACTTGTTAGAATTTCATCAAGTTTTAAAACTTTTTTAGCACCTGCTTCTACAAGTTGTCTTTTTACAATATCCCTAGTGTGGATTGATGCAACTAAGACATTATCTGTAAATTTAAGAGCATCCACAGGATTGTTTAAGAAATGAATTTCAGAATTTTCTGCAAGCTCTTTATAGAATTCTGGATAAGCCATATCGGTAAAAAGATGCTTATAATCTCCAGCAACCTCTCTAAATTCTTCAAGGCTTAGGACATCTGTATAAGCATTTACATCTGAATTAAAAAGATCCATCTCATCCATTACAAGATTTCCTACCTCATCTGACGGATAAGATAAGCAAATATGTAGCTTCTTACCTGATAAAGCGAAAGCCTTTAAAAGAATCGAAAACCTATTTCTAGAAAGAATAGGAAATAATATTGCTACCTCATCAGCCTCGAATTTATCAGCAAAATCTTTGGCAATCTCTTCTATTGTAGCGTAATTTCCCTGGCTTCTAGCAAGGAGGGATTCAGTTATGGCAACCACATCCTTATCACGAAGTCTAACTTCTTTTTCCCCTAGTTCACATACTATATCACTAACTATATCAACTAAATTGTCACCTTTTTTTATAATCGGAGCCCTAAGGCCCATTGCAACTGTACCTATTAATCTTGACATTTTTTATCCCCTTTCATGCAAATTATACAACTAGTTAGAAAAAAATAAAAATCAAATTTTAAATTAATTTATATATCTAAAAAAATGAAAAATGCTAAAAGCTTAGCTCTTAGCATCAAACTGATCCTTGCATTTCGGACATCTAACCTTAATCTTGCCCTTATTTTTAGGAATTCTAAGCTTTTGCCCACAAGAAGGACAAGAAATATACTTAAAGCCAACATCTTTTGACTTATTTTTCTTACTTCTCTTATCCTTAGAAAAAACATTCTTCACAGGATTAATAATGTTGTCCATAAACACTTGGTTTTCCTTGCTTCTTTTTAGGGTATTCGAAGACATAGTCCTAAAAATTGCATACATTACAATAAAAGAAGAAATACCATTTAAAACTGTAGAATTTATAAAATAAGCCGCAACGACACAAGCTATTGCAATCCAAACTAAAAATAT
>CAMEGY010000128.1 GCA_945916625.1 uncultured Anaerococcus sp. | reverse complement strand
AGATTAGAACCATTAGCAATCTTTTTCCTCCAGACGCTCTTATTCATCGCGTCTTGTCCTCCCAGAGCCGGACGGGCTTATACATTGCATAAGGTTTTTTATCAATTTCTACTTCACTGCTTTGCAGATTGAGAAATTGTAAAAATCGTAAAAATTTTACTCATGAGATTAGAACCATTAGCAATCTTTTTCCTCCAGACGCTCTTATTCATCGCGTCTTACGGAAAAAATTGCATAAGGTTCTTCATATATTTTCCTGCGCACTTTCAGTGCTTGTAAAATATTGAAGACCGTAAAAACTTTGCTCACAAAGTTTTTACTACCATTACATACGGCGGATTTTTTGGTCTGTTTTGATAGGATAGTTTCATTACTGCGTATTTTTTTGTATCAAGGCTTTTTAGGTATTTTTCGACCTTTTCGCTTTCTATTTTGCCTTGTGGGTGGCCTGGGTAGATTGTGATTATTATTAGGCCGTTTGGCTTCATTAGTCCCAGGGTTTTTTCTAGGCTTTTTATGGTGGATTTGTAGGTGGTTGTGATTTCCTTATCACCTCCTGGCAGGTAGCCTAGGTTATAGACTGCTAGGTCTAGGCCTTCTTTTATATATTGGTCGGCTTTTTCGTGGCTTTCTAGGTGGAAGATAAATCTTTGGTCTTCTCCTATTAGTTTCTTTGCCGCATCTTCTGCTTCTTTTTGTATATCAAAGCCATATAGCCTTTCTACTCCGGTAGCGTCTAGGATATGTTTGCTGTCATTGCCCTTGCCTACTGTCATGTCTGCGGCAATTTTTATGTCTTTTTTCTGGTCAATTATTATTTTGACTAAATCTGTCACTCTCATTCCCATTAGTAGGACCTCAAATTTTTGATGTCTTTGCCATCAATTTTTGTAAAAAAGTCTGCCCTAGTCTGGTTTTCTTTTCTTATTGGCACGCCCATCCTGTGCATTTCATTGAGTTTGAAGATCATGAGGTTGACGTTGACATCGTGCATGCTTGCTAGCTCTGCGTAGGTGTAGCCTTCGATTATGTCGTCCATCAGTTTTTTCTCATCCAAAAGTAGGTGGGCTGCGAAGATGTTGGCTTCTAGCTCCATTTCGCTTGTTATGTCAAAGATTTCGTATTCTACCAAGGCTGATTTGGCCTGGCTTTGATGATAGATATCGTGGCCTAGCTCGTGGGCAAAGACCATGGTCTGGATCCTGTAGTCTACATTTGGGTTGTAGATTACAAAACGACTATCCCTTATTATTTTGTACATGCCTAAAAGCTTTGTGTCTTCTTTGAAGGCTATCAAATGGACACCACGTTCTTCTAGGATGGCTCTTGGGTCACGGCTTTGGTGGTTTTTTATTAAATCTCTGACGTCCTCATAAATCTGGTCGTATGAGATGGTCATTATTTTGTTTTCCTTAATTTTTTGCTATCTTGCCTAGCTATATAGTAGGCTTCAGAGATGGCGTCTAGGATGGCTCTTTTGTCAGATTCTGGGATTTCTCCCCCTGCCATGAGGCCTATGACCCCATCTACCAGTTCTTCTGCTTCCTTGCCTGCCGAAATCCCGTATCTTTCACGGGTGGTGAGGATGAAGTCTTCTTCGTCTGTGACAAGATAGTCGTGGCTGGTGTCTAGGGCGTCTGCCAAGAGGTCGTAGGTTTTTCTGTACCTTGGTTTGGATAGACCTAGCTCATAACGGGAAATGGTCTTTAGGGAGACCTCAGTCATATCAGCCAACTCCTGTTGGGTTAGTTTCTTTTCTTCTCTTAGACTTTTTAATTTGCTTGCAAAACTCATAATGCTCCTCGTTTTTTTAATATTTTTAATTACTTTGAACTTATATTTTTCTTAGTTCAATATTTTTGTATATTTTGAACTAAAGAATTTTTTAATACAATTAAATAGATAATTTTGAACTTAATTATATTAGATTTAATATCTGTGGACATAGAAAAGTTTTATTACGTGATGAATTATCTGTAATTATAAATTTTTGTCTTGACAAAAGACTTTTAGTGTCTTATAATTGTATCAAAGTCACTTATTGTCTTAATTATACATTAAGAGTCTAGATTTATCAAGCAATTTTAAGTTTAAAGGAGAAATTATGAAAAGAACCATCCTACATTCAGATATGAACGCCTGCTATGCCTCAATTGAGGCCAAGCTTAACCCAAGTCTAAAGGGCAAGGCCATGGCTGTGGCGGGCAACCCAAAAAATAGAAATGGAATTATCCTTGCAAAAAGCCAGGAGGCAAAGGAAATGGGAGTGGCGACAGGCATGCCTATTTGGGAAGCTCTTACAAAATGCAGGGACCTTATCCTTGTCCCTCCCCAATATGATGAGTATCTCAAGCATTCCAAGATGGCCAAAAAAATCTACTACGACTATACAAACCAGGTCGAATCTTTCGGCCTTGACGAGTGTTTCCTAGATGTGAGTGGGTCTACCAAGCTTTTTGGATCAGGCCTTGATATTGCCAAAGAGATATCTAGGAGAATGAAGGAGGAAGTAGGTCTTACAGTGTCTATCGGTGTCTCTTTTTGCAAGGTCTTTGCCAAGCTAGGATCCGACATGAAAAAGCCCGATGCTATCACTGTAATTGACAAAGACAATTGGAAAGATAAGGTCTGGCCCCTTAAGGCTGAGGCCATGGTCGGTATAGGTAGGGCCACAAAGAAAAAGCTTAACCGCATCGGCCTCTACACTTTGGGAGATATAGCCAAGTCCCCTCTTAGCCTTATGCAAAATCTTCTGGGCATCAATGGGGTCTATCTTTGGAATTACGCCAACGGCAAAGACCTAAGGCCCGTTGTAGACATAAACCACAAGGACATCATAAAAACCATCGGCAACTCGTCAACCTGTAGGAAAGACCTCCTAAAAGATGGCGAGGTCAAAAATGTCCTCCAGGAGCTGAGCTTTTCTGTATCTAGAAGGCTTAGGGAAGCCAAGCTTGAGGCCAATGGCGTAGAGATATTTATAAGGGACAAGGACCTATTTTCTGAGACCTTTAGAACCGACCTCAAACTTGCGACCCAGTCCTCCATCACCCTAGCCGATGCAGGTTTTGCTTTGTTTTTAGAAAAATACGACTGGCACCTACCTATAAGGGCAGTAGGCATCAGAGCTACCAATCTCAAACCCCTAGGCTCTGGCAGCCAGCTGGATGTCTTTATGGAATGCGATAAATATTTTAAGGACGAATCCTGTGATAAGGCCATTTACGAGATAAGAAAAAAATATGGCAAAGATATTATCTCCTTTGCCGCCCTCAAGAGAGACATCAAGCTACCAAAAGAACTCAACGAAATAATTACCCTGCCAGCCAGGCACTTCAACTCCTGATAAATAGACCGATTTTTTGGGTATAAATACAAAAAGAAGTTAGGAGAAAATTATGACAGAAAAAATATTTGACTTATTAGGAAATTTTTTGAAAAATAATGCTATAGAAGGGCTAGACCCTAAAAAAATCACGGAAGACCTGCCCCTAGAAGAAGTGATGGCCATGCTTACAGGCAAGGACGAATACGTAGTCAAAAGATCTGGCCGTATTGAAAAATACAAGGAAGATAAGCTCTCCAGGTCAATCAAAAACGCTGCGGACAGGGCGGGTATGCAACTAAACAGCTCTGATATTTCCATAATCCTAAAAGATATAGCAAACAGGCTATTTTTTGGCGACGATAAGAGACTTACACAAACCTCAGATGTCAGAGATATAGTCATCGAAATCCTAAAAAAAGATGGGTATTCAAAGATAGGTGACGCC
>CAMEGY010000127.1 GCA_945916625.1 uncultured Anaerococcus sp. | reverse complement strand
ATTCCATGCAGCGTGATTGAATGCAGTGTATTCCATGCAGCGTGAAGAAATGGAGGTGGTGGATATCGATAGAAATAAAGCAGAAGAAATGAGTGAAATGCACGAAGGAGCCATAGTTATAAGTGCAGATGGCACCAGTCCTGAGATGCTTGAAGAAATTAGGATTAACGACTTTGATGCAGTTCTTGCCCTTACAGGTATAGATGAGGAAAATATCTTGATTGCCCTTCTTGCTCAAAAATTTGGCCTTGAAAAGATAATTGCCAAGGTAAACAGGACAAAATTGCTTAAAATGACTGGAATCCTTGATATAGATACAACTTTTGCGCCTAAAATGGCTGCATCCGATGTAATTAACAGGTATGCAAGAAGTAAGGTAAATGCTCGAGGCGAATCAATATCATCCCTTTATAGGCTTGAAGATGAAAAGGTAGAAGTAATTGAATTTAAGGCTATAGAGCATTCTAGAATATTAGATACGCCCCTAAAAGATTTAAGCATTAGGGATGATAGTTTGGTTCTAGCAATAGATCATGGGGAGGTAGAAATAGAAATTCCAAATGGTTTCTCAAAGATAAACATCGGTGATTCTGTCATAGTTGCTACAACCAACCATAGCTTCAAGGTCTTAGACGATATATTGGAGTAATTATGAACCTTAAAATTATAAATTATTCCCTAGGAAGGTTGCTTCAAGTATTGGCACTCCTTATGACTGCACCCTTATTAGTAGCTTTCTTATACCAAGAGAGTTTAAGTAATAAAATATATTTTATAATACCTATTTTAATAGCTTTTTGCATAGGGACAACTCTTACAAAAATAGGTGATGAATCAGCCCATATTTATACCAGAGAAGCCCTATTTATAACTGCAGCGTGCTGGGTGATATTTTCGGGTATTGGAGCAATTCCACTTTATCTAACACCAACAAATTATCACACATTCTTAGATGCATTTTTTGAGATGGCAAGTGGATTTACAACTTGTGGGGCTTCTGTTGCCCTGGATGTAGAGCTTCTCCCAAATTCTATAATATTTTGGAGGTCATTATCTCACCTTATTGGAGGAATGGGGATTTTAGTATTTACCCTTGCTATACTTCCAAAATCAAATAAGGAATCACCTAACCTTCTTCAAGCGGAAAGGCCTGGTCCATCTTTCGGCAAACTTACACCGAAACTAAGTCAGACAGCAAGGATGCTCTATATTATCTACTTAGTAATGACAATAATAACTACAGTTTTCCTTCTATTTGGGGGAATGGACCTGTTTGATTCAATTATTTATGCTATGGGAGCTGCAGGAACAGGTGGTTTTGCAAATAAAGGATTATCTGTGGGTTATTACAACTCAAGATACATCGAAATGGTCCTATCAATTGCAATGGTACTATTTGGTATAAATTTCAACCTATATTATTTTGCATTAATAAGATCAGCCAGAGAAAGTTTCAAATCTGAAGAATTATACTGGTATCTTGGGATAATCGGCCTTTCGATTCTCCTAATTTTTATCAATATAATAAATTTCTATGGAAATATAGGATATTCTCTAAGCCAATCAATATTTACAGTAATCTCAATAATAACAACTACAGGTTATGTATCAGCAGATTATGGAAACTGGCCGATGTTATCTAGGAATATTTTGGTACTATTAATGTTTATTGGAGGGTCTGCAGGATCAACTGCAGGTGGATTTAAGGTATCAAGATTTTTAATACTTTTTAAAACAACCGTAAATCATATCAAAAGAGTAATAAATCCAAGAAGGGTAACAGTCACAAAGATAGATGGCAAGAGAATGGATAAGGACCTAGAAGAAGCTGTAAATAAGTATTTGGTTTTATATATACTACTATTTGTAGTCTTTATGGTTATCATAAGTTACGATGTAGAAAACTTTGAGTCAGCCTTTGCAGCTGTTGCTACAACCTTTAACAACGTAGGTCCTGGTTTAAATGACTTTGGACCGGTAAATTCATTTGCAGAAATGAGCCAATTATCAAAATTCACCCTTACAATTGCTATGCTCTTTGGTAGGCTTGAACTATATCCAATGCTTTTATTATTTTCACCCTATAGCTATAGGAGATTATCTAACAAATAAGAAGAAAAGTATTGACAAATTGCAAAAATACTAGTATTATGTATGAGTCGACTCAGACCTTCATAAGGAATCGAGACGATCGCTAATCCTGGAAGCGATATAAAAATGCCGGGACGAGTACAGCCGCAAGCTACTAGTGCGGTGTCTAAATATAGTAGCCGAATAAATTATAGGAGGATGAGATGAAACATCAAAAGACATGGACTGCGACTCCATCAAACATCGAGAGAAAATGGTATGTTGTCGATGCAGAAGGTATGGTTCTAGGTAGACTAGCAAGCCAAGTTGCAGCAATACTAAGAGGAAAGAACAAACCAACATTCACTCCACACTTTGACACTGGAGATTATGTAATTGTAATCAATGCTGACAAGGTAGTTCTTACAGGGAACAAAGAAGATCAAAAAGAATACAAGAGATATTCTGGATACACAGGTGGTCTAAAGACAACTAAATATAAAGATTTAAAAGCTAAATATCCAGAAAGAATTGTAGAACACGCAATAGTAGGAATGCTTCCAAAAAATAAACTTGGTCGCGCTATGGCAAAAAAACTTAGAGTTTATGCTGGAGCTAACCACGGTCACGAAGCACAATTCCCAGAAGCTTTAGATCTTAAGTAAGGAGTAGAATATGGCAGATAACATAATTCAATCAACTGGTAGAAGAAAAACCTCTGTTGCAAGAGTAACAATGGTACCAGGATCTGGAAATATAATTGTAAACGGAAAAGATTTAGATCAATATTTTGATTTTGAAACTCTTAAAATTATAGCTAGAAGCCCACTTGCACTAACAGAAAATCTTACAAGCTATGATATCAAAGTTAATGTAAATGGTGGAGGCTACAATGGTCAAGCAGGAGCAATAAGACATGCAATCGCAAGAGCACTACTAATTGCAAACCCTGACTACAGAGTTGCCCTAAAAAGAGCAGGCTTCTTAACACGTGATTCACGTAAGAAAGAAAGAAAGAAAGCCGGTCTTAAAAAGGCTAGAAAATCTTCACAATTCTCAAAGAGATAAGAAAAATATACAAATCGCAGGAATTTATTCTTGCGATTTTTTTATACGAAGGATATTATGAACAAGATAAACTATAACAAGGTCATGGAAGACATTATAAAAAAAATCGATATGGAAGGAAAAAGACCAAGGCTTTTGCTCCAGGTTTGCTGCGGTCCTTGCTCAACTGAGGTCATAGAAAGACTAAGAGATTATTTTGATATGGACCTATATTTTTATAATCCCATGATCTATCCAAGAAGTGAGCTTGATAAACGTGCAGAAAATCTTATAAAAGTCGCAGAAAAGGCAAATTTTGAAGGTCAAGTTATAATTCCAGCAAATGATATAAAAGATTTTAGTAAAGTATCGGAAAAAAGAAAAAACGATAAGGAATTTGGTAGGGCTTGCTATGATTGCTATGAACTGAGACTATCTGAAACTGCAAGGCTTGCCAAAGAAAAGAATTATGATTATTTTACAACAAGCCTATCGATTTCTCCTTACAAAAATAGCCAGTGGCTTAATGGAATAGGGGAAAAATTAGAAGAAAAATATGGTGTTAAGTATCTTTATGCAGATTTTAAAAAGAAAAATGGCTACAAAAGATCTATAGAACTTTCTAAGGAATATGGAATCTACAGGCAAGACTATTGTGGGTGTATTTTTTCTAAGG
>CAMEGY010000126.1 GCA_945916625.1 uncultured Anaerococcus sp. | reverse complement strand
AATGTCACTTTACCTTTTTCAACATCACGCATGCCGTAGATTGCATCTATAAGCTCTGATTGGCCATTGCCATCTACACCTGCTATACCAAGGATTTCTCCCTTCCTTATTGAAAGATTAAGTCCCTTTACCTTATCGATTTTTCTGTTATCCTTAACCCAAAGGTCTTCGATTTTTAGAACTTCTTCTCCAAGCTCAATTTCTTCTTTTGTAACATTAAAGGATACACCCCTACCTACCATTTTTTCTGCAAGTATATTTTCATCAACTTCGCTTACTTTGACCTTATCAATATATTCTCCTCTTCTGATGATAGTGCAGGTATCTGCCATCTTCTTTATCTCATCTAGTTTGTGGGTAATTATAATTATTGACTTGCCCATCTTAGTAAGCTTTTCTACAATCACTATAAATTCTTCTATCTCTTGCGGTGTAAGAACGGCAGTAGGCTCATCAAATATCAATACATCCGCACCATGGTATAGGGCCTTTAAAATTTCTACTCTTTGCTGTTGGCCTACAGAAATATCCTCAATCTTAGCATCAGCATCTACATATAAGCCGTAGTCAGAAGATAATTTCTCTATCTCAGCCTTAGCTTTTTTTCTATCTAAAAATAGCCCATTACTACCTTCATAGCCTAAGATAATGTTTTCTGTAACTGTAAATGGCTCTATAAGCATAAAGTGCTGGTGAACCATACCAATCCCTAGTGCTATGGCCTTTTTAGGTGAGTTATTAATAATTTCCTCACCCTTTATATGAATTTCTCCATCTGTTGGATCAAACATACCATACAGTATGTTCATAAGGGTAGTTTTACCGGCACCATTTTCCCCAAGAAGGGCATGAACCTCACACTTGTGCAAATCAAAATCTACACCTTTTAAAACTTCCTTATCACCAAAGCTTTTATGGATATTTTTCATTTTTATTATTGGATCTTGATCAAAATACTTATCCATATTTCCTCACTCTTAAAATTTATTAAAAAAGAGTAGAACCCAGCCTACTCTTTTTTCTTAGAATATTGACTTACAAATATTATATTAGAATATTAGTCTTCATATCCCATTGATTTAAATTCTTCTTCGTTTTGTGGTACTTCTATTTTACCATCAACGATTTGTTTTCTTAATTCTTCTACCTTATCTTTTACATCTTGTGTCACTAGGTCATTATCACCATAAGCGATATCTAGAGCTTCACCATCACTTAGGTGGTAAGCTACAGTTTCGCCACCAGCAAATTTGCCTTCAATTAGGTCATCAAGAGTAAGTTGTACTGCCCTACCAACACCTTTAATTGTTGAAACTAGGATGTGGTCTGGAGCTTCATCTTTTTGGTCACGGTCTACACCGATAACGTATTTGTCGTTTTCTTTAGCTGCTTCAAATACACCAATACCTGTACCGCCTGCTGCGTGGAATACTACGTCAGCACCGTTTTGGTACATTTGGTTAGCGATGTTTTTACCAGCTGCTTGATCAGAATAAGAATTTGCATATTGAACTTGTACTTCTATATCAACACCCTTATCTCTTGCTGCTTGTTTAACACCTGCTCTGTAACCATATTCAAATCTATCGATAACTTCAGATTCCATTCCACCTACAAAACCAACATTGTTAGACTCTGATGTCATACCTGCTATATACCCAACTAAGAAAGAGTTTTCGTTATCTGCAAAAGTTATACCAACAAGGTTCTCTTTGCCATCGATATTTGCATTATCGATTATAGCATATTTTTGGTCTGGGTTTGCATCAGCTGCATTAGCTGTATCCTCATATAGAGCATAACCTATAGTAAAGATTACATCAGATTCACTATCAAGAGCACTTTCTAGGTTTGGTTGGTAGTCGGTTTTCTTGTGTGATTCAATATAATCAAATTTGATCTTGCCTTCTTCTTCATAAGCCTTTAGACCTTCATAAGATGATTGGTTAAATGACTTATCATTTACACCACCTTCATCGGTGATCATTGTAGCTGATACTTTTGCTTCGCCAGTGTTTTCTGCTTTTTCACTTCCTTCATTTGCGGCTTCTTTATTTCCACCACAAGCAGCAAGGCTTACTGCCATAGCTAGTGCAAAAGCACCTGTCATAAATTTCTTTATTTTCATATTTCCCCCTTATTATGAATAATATTCTATACCTTTATTTTATATTAAATTGCAATAATTGTCTAGTTTCTAAAGTGATTTTAAATTAAATAAATGATAATATCTTCCCTACTAAATATAAAGACCCACACCAAAGAACTAAATCGTCTTCATTTGCTATATCTATAGAGTATTCGAAGGCTTTTTTATTATCATCAATGATTCTAATCTCATCTATAAATTCTTCCGCTTCTTTTCTAATATCAAGAGTATCCATAGCACGTGGATTATCATCAATATGTGTTATTATTAACTTATCAGATAGACTTGCTAGTTTTTTTATTATATCCTCATGGTCCTTATCTTTTAGAATAGAAAAACCTACTATTAGCCTATCATAATCAAAATCTTCTAAGCTTCTAATTAGAGAGTCAATAGCCTCCTTATTATGGGCCCCATCAAGCAAAACTTTTGGTTTCTTCATAACTAGATCAAGCCTGCCAGGATTGTATGCTTCTTCTAGGCCTTCTCTTATGTCTTGCTCGGTGATATTAAATTCATATTTGAAGAAATCTAAAACTAAAAGAGCAAGGCTAGCGTTGTAGACTTGATGGTTTCCCCTGAGATTTGTTTTGATATGGTCATAGGATTTATAATCAAATACATTCCCACTTTGAGATTCTTCCAGGATTTGAACTTGGTCTTTTTCAAATGTATAAATTTCAGAATTATTTTCTTTAGCTTTTTTTCTAATTACATCAAAAGCTTCTTTATAAGTTTGAGGATAGACAAAAACCGGGCTGTTTTTCTTGATAATTCCAGCCTTATTGCCTGCAATCTCTCCAATTGTAGATCCCAAGACATTCATATGATCCATTGATATAGAAGTAATTACTGATGCTAGAGGTGATTTTATTATATTTGTAGAATCAAGCGTTCCTCCAAGTCCGACCTCAATAATAGCAATATCTACTTTCTTTTCGTAGAAATATATAAAAGCCATTGCAGTCATAAATTCAAAGTATGTTACATGATAGCCTTCATCATCGAGTTTTTCTGCGACAGGTCTTATTCTATCAATCAAATCACAAAAATATTCATCACTAATATCCACTCCATTTATAGATATTTCTTCGTTAATTTTCACCATATAGGGTGAGGTAAATATCCCGCATCTATTTTTTTTAGAAAGAACGCTTGCTAGCATCTTAGCTGTGGAGCCCTTGCCATTTGTACCAGCTATATGGATTGTTTTCACCTTATCTTGTGGATTGTCAAACTCATCCATAAGTTTTATTATATTTCTAAGTGTATGGTCTCCACCAGAAGATCCCCTACAATAAATATAATCCAAATAATCGTCAAAATTTTGCATATTTCCTCCAAAATCTTTATAAGAATATTTTACCATATGTTATAATTAAGTGAGGAGATTTTATGAAAAGAATACAAATTATCGATACATTTAGGGGGTTAACCATAGTTTCCATGGTCCTCTTTCACTTATTTTACAATATAAACTACTACTGGACCTTGGATTTTTATAACGAGACTTTATTTAATAGGATTTGGCAACTATCAATTGCAATTTCATTTTTCCTAATATCAGGTCTTACGTCTACATTTCTAAGACCAAAAGAAAACATAAAAAGAGGCCTAATTACTAGTCTGATTGGATTTTTAATTA
>CAMEGY010000125.1 GCA_945916625.1 uncultured Anaerococcus sp. | reverse complement strand
TTACTTTTGCAAGAGCCTTTAATTCTTCTAGGTTGTTTTCCTTTACAGCTGAGTTGATTTTTACATCTTCGCCGATGTATTTGCATTTAGTTGGTTCTAGGATCTCTTTTGAGATTTCAAGAGATCTTCCGCCCCATGACCAGTTGTTTAGGAAGGATACTGTTCTATTTTGGAATCCTGTTCCTACTAGTTCTCTAAGGAAGGCATCCATCTTGTAGTATAAGCCAGCGTTGTAATTGATTGGTGCAAATACTGAGTGGCTAAATCTGTGGCAGTCTGCGATTGGGTATGAGTAGTCCCAGTCAGATACGTCATAAAGTACGATATCTTCAACGCCTTCTGCTGCAAGATAGCTTGCTAGGATGTCGCTTGCTTGTTCTGTGCCGCCGTACATTGATGAAAATACTATTACTACACCTTTTTCTTCTGGTGTAAATCCAGCCCAGTGGCCGTATTTTTCAAGGATGAAGTTGATTGAGTCAGCGTCTTTGTATACAGGTCCGTGTAGTGGGAAGATAGCATTGATTGGAAGTCCTTCTACCTTTTTAAATAGGTTCTGTACCATCTTACCTTGCTTTCCTACTATATTTATATAGTAACGTCTGGCTTGTTCTAACCAGTCACCTTTGTGGATTACTTTAGATGCTTCGATGTTGCCAGCGATTGCATTGAAGGCTCCAAATGCGTCTGCTGAGAAGAATAGACCTTCTGTTGTTTCGTAGGTCATGAATACTTCTGGCCAGTGTACCATTGGTGCAAAGACGAATTTAAGATTTCTCTTACCTATGTTTAGTTCGTCACCATCTTTGATTTCTACATACCTGTCCCTATAATTGTCATTGTAGAATTGTTCAAAGAATTTGTGAGTTTTAGCATTTCCTACAAATTTACAGTTTGGATGTTCTTTTAGGATGAAGTCGATGTTTCTGCAGTGGTCTGGCTCCATGTGAGAAACTATAATGTAGTCAAGTTGTTCGCCTTCTAGCGCTGCCTCAACGTTTTCAAGGTATTGTCTTGTAAATGATCCTTCTACAGAATCCATTAGGACGTTTTTCTCATCTCTTATTATAAAAGCGTTATAAGAAACTCCATTTGGAACTTCAAACATGTTTTCAAATCTGTGAATTCTACGGTCATTGACACCTACCCAATATATGTTATCTAGTACCTGTATTATGTTGTGCATATTTTCTCCTTTACATATTTATATTTATCTAGACTAATTATACCATTAATTAGCCTAAAATAAACATTTAAAGTAAATCAATAAAAATTTTTGGGAAAATGTTTTATTTAATTGATAGTGGGTATCATATTATTAGATACGAAAAATATATTTATAAAGGAGAAATTATGTCATTTAATTTACCAAGAGATTTAGAAGAGTTTAGAAAGGTCGTTAGAGAGTTTGCGGAGGAAAAAGTAAAACCTATAGCTTTCCACCTTGACCAAACTAAGGAATTCCCAGAAGACATAGTTAAAGAAATGGGTCAAATGGGTCTTATGGGTATCCCATTTGAAGAAAAATACGGTGGTGCTGGCCTAACTAATGAACACTACGCTATAGCTGTTGAAGAATTATCTAGAGTAGACGGCGGTGTTGGTGTAATTTGTTCTGCCCATACTTCTTTAGGTACTTGGGGTATCAATGAATTTGGTACTGAAGAGCAAAAAGAAAAATACCTAAGACCACTTGTTGACGGAACATATATCGGTGGTTTTGGTCTTACAGAAGAAAACGCGGGTTCTGACTCAGCAGGCACAGAAACAACAGCAGAAGACAAGGGTGACCACTACCTACTAAATGGTAAGAAAATCTTTATCACAAACGCTCCAGCAGCTCAAACATACCTAGTTACAGCAGTTACAGAGCCAGGCAAGGGCAACCACGGTATCTCAATGTTTATCGTTGATAAGGACTTCGAAGGATTTACCTTCTCTGAACCATATGATAAATTAGGTATCAGATCATCAATCACTGCAGAATTACACTTTAAGAATGTTAAGGTTCCAAAAGAAAACCTACTTGGTGAGCTTAACAAAGGTTTCAAATATGCTATGATGATCCTAGACGGTGGTAGAATTGGTATAGCTTCACAAGGACTTGGTATAGCACAAGGTGCTTACGAATCTGCACTAGATTATTCAATGAACAGAATCCAATTTGGACAAGCAGTTGGCCGTTTCCAATACAACTCCTTTACACTTGCACAAATGGCAACTGAACTTAAGGCAGCAAGACTATTAATCTACGATGCAGCTAAGAAAAAGGATGCACACGTTAAAGGTTATGGTAAGGACGCAGCTATGGCAAAACTTTACGCATCAGACCTTGCTGAAAGATTAACATCTGAAGCCCTACAACTTTACGGTGGATCAGGATTTATCAAAGGTTCTGACGTAGAAAGATTCTACAGAGATGCTAAGATTACACAAATCTACGAAGGTACAAACGAAATCATGAAGCTTGTTATAGCAGGCTACATCCTACCAAAGGATAAAAAAGCTAAGAAAGCCGCTCCAAAAGCTGCTCCAGTTGAAGATGGCAGAAAGAAAGAAATCTTCACAGGTGATCCAAAAGAAGCAGCTAAGAAATTAGTGGCAGCACTTGTAGCTGACGGGTTTGAGCTTAAGAAAGATGCAGTAGATATAGAAGGCCCAATTGATGGCGCTGAAAGAGTTGTTGCAGTAGGTATGGGACTTGGTGAAGAACAAAACCTATCTATTGCAAAAGAACTTGCAGAAGCAACTGGTGCAGTACTTGGATCTTCAAGACCAGCAGCTCAAGTTAGAAAATATGTACCACTTAACAAATATATCGGTGTTACAGGAAGAAAATTCACAGGTGAATTATACATCGGTATCGGAATCTCAGGCGCTGGCCAACACTTAAGAGGTGTTGAAGATGCTAAGACAGTTGTAGTTATAAACAACGACGAAGCAGCACCATTCTTCAAACACTGCGATTACGGTATAGTAGGCGACTTCCACGAAGTATTACCAGCTCTAATCGAAGAAATCAACAACCTATAAATCATTTTTTAAAAGTGGACCCGATTGGGTCCTCTTTTTTAGTAAAATAATGGTAAAATAAGATTAAGAGGTTGATTATGAAAAGAAATATAAAAATAAAATCTGCGAATTTTCCGATATCTTTGGGAAATGTAGTAGAAAATGTTAAGAAAATAAAAGAGTTAATCATAAAAAGCGAGGAAGAAAAGGTAAACATCCTTTCCCTTCCAGAACTATGTCTGACAGGTGCCAGTCTTTATGACGCCTATCGTGAATTTGACCTACTAGTAGATGCAGAAAATGGCTTAAAAGACTTAATTAGCTTTAGCGAAAATTTTGATCTGGCCTTTACAGCAGGCCTTCCACTTAGGAGTGAATATGGCATATATAACGCCATTGCTCTGGTAAAATCTGGCGAACTTTTAAGTATAAACATAAAAGAAAATCTAAAAAAATATGAAAAAACCATCTTTGAATCAAAGGCAAACGGCATTGTCAAAGCCTTTGACTATAGTCTTGATAGAAAAGATTATGTTAATAGAATTTCTGGACTTAATATTGGTATTACAATCGGGGAAGATGAGGAGATGACAATTCCAAAATCTCTAAGACTTAAAGAGCTAGGAGCAGATGTAATCCTACACCCAGCGGCAGATCCTCGTTATATTTTTACAGAAGAGAAAATTTATCAAAATATTGAATTCCTATCTAAAGATGTAATCTACATCCACACATCAGCAGGACCTGGCGAATCATCTACTGACCTGGTCTACACAGGGTCAACCTATATTTTTCAGGATGGGAAAATTTTCTTAGATAATCCTGCGATCTTCCCTATGGATTGTTATGAATTTGAATGGGAAGAAAAT
>CAMEGY010000124.1 GCA_945916625.1 uncultured Anaerococcus sp. | reverse complement strand
TCAGCAAAAGAAATCGAATTTTATGAAAAAGCACGCAAAATCTATAAAAATAGAGAACAAATTGCCTGCACAGCCTGCGAATACTGTCTGCCATGCACTGTAGAAATCAACATACCAAAGGTATTTTCAATGTGGAACAACGCATTTTTGTACGACGAGGCCGAAAAATCTAAAAAAGCCTATCAAGACTACCTAAAAGACGGAGTAAACCCAGAAGCCTGCATTGAATGCGGCAAATGCGAAAACATCTGCCCACAAAGCCTTGAAATAATCGAGGGACTAAGACAGGCTAATGAGTTTTTGAGTAAATAAAAGAAGTTTAAAAAGACCCGCGCCGGGTCTTTTTTTATAAATTATCTATAATAATTCTTGTATAATCCATATGATAAAATCCGTATAATTACATAAAGAGAATTAGGTCCTTTAAAACCTAGCTGGTACTATGTTTAAAGTATAAAACAACTATGAGTAACGATTGACCCATTTAGATTAGATGTATAAGGCATTTAAACTTTATCAAAGCAAAGGTTAAAAATGAGATGGTAAATTCTTAAGACAGTTATTTAAAGATAGCAAATAAGATTATCGAAGAATTTTAAACTGATGCCAAGGCGATATTTAAAATTCGAGATCAACTTGATAATAATATAAAAGAATAAATATTCTGAAAATATGAAAAAGAAAAGAAATTCAAAATTTTATAGACACCTATACTATGGATTTGAATGCGTCTTTACATATTAAGCATCTGGCCTAATTCTAACATCTTATATAAAATAATTTATTAGGTAGACTAAAGGAAGAAGCTGGCAGATAATTAATAAATTATGATCTCCCTAATTAGAAATCTTCTATTAGACTTATACCTATCCTTAAGACTTTTAAGATAAATCCTTATTGATATCAGTGATATCTTGATAGAATTTTCTAAAATACATATTAGTATAAAATTGTAAATATTGTGCTAGTAGATTTACACAATAATATAAACTTGATTTATTTTTATTCTTGTGTATAATGTTAATGAAAATTAGAATCATTTTAAATTAGGAGGAAGAAATGACAAATTTAAACGAATATCTTGCAAATCTTGCAGTAATAAATATAAAATTCCATAACCTACATTGGAATGTAGTAGGTAGTCAATTTGTGGCTGTACATGAGTACCTTGAAGCTGAATATGATAAGGCTAGTGATAGACTTGATGAAGTTGCTGAGCTTATCAGAATGTCTGGAGAATTCCCAGTTGCTAATATAAAAGAATATTTAGAAATTTCTACAATCAAAGAGATTGAAGATTCTAAAGAAGTATCTATTAAAGAAGCATTAGAAATAGTCCTTTCTGATATAAAACTTCAAAAAGAATTGGCTCTAGAGATTAGAAAAGAAGCAGATGAAGCTGATAATTTCCCTGTAGCTAATGCTATGGAAGATCATATAGAAGACTACAACAAACAAATTTGGTTTGTGGAATCAAGTCTTAAATAGGAAAAAGCGACTATTACAAAACTTTAAAATATTATCAAATAATAATAAAGCTGCCTATTCGGCTTATTAAGACTCCCTCCACTAGGTAGCAAGCTAAGTTAAGAAAGCTAATCCCAGTGCGAGATGGTCAATAAATAATTTTGTGTATCAACCTAAATCCTAACACAAGGGTAAGGGTTGATACTTTTTTTGTATCAATCTTTATCCATTCCTAAAGATTAGACCTTGCCTTAATTTATCATCAATAATAAACTTTCATGAAAATTGCTGCTGATTTCATAATAATTTTTAGCTTGAATAAATCACCCTTAAAAAAATATTTATTATTGGGAAAAAATTGATCCCAGCCAGGTATCCTATGAGTCCGTACATATTAGCTTTCTACTAACTTCTTGTTATTTAAAATATCTTGAAATTTGTCTAGTTGTTTTCCAAGATCTTACACACATTGGGTATTTTTTTCCCATTTTATTCAAACATACCTAGATTTGTTAAGCCTCAATCTTTTATTTATACCTTTTATAGAGCTTTTAAATCCTTTATGTCTTTGTACTTTGTAGGATACTAGTACTCTTAATCAAACAAAACTACAAAGTATTCATATAATTTTCTTACAGATATAAGTATAAAAATTAGAAAAACTGTAATAATTGCTAGGATACTGGAAAGACATCTAGTCGTGTCAATAAAATCATTATGGTTTGGGAGTCTTAGTTAACTTTAATTATTTGTTAATGTATTCTAAAATTGATCAATATAACCTAATTCTAGAGCCTTGGCATATAATTCCACCTTATTTTCCACACCCAATTTTTGGCAAATCTTTTCTATGTGGTGGTATAAGGTGCGTTCGCTTATGAAAAGTTTCTTGGCGATTTGGGTGTTTGTCTTGCCTGTAATTAATTCTTTTAGAACCTCTTCCCCCTTTTTGTTAAGGGGTTTTCATATATTTTTGCATCAATCTTCCATAACCCCTCATAAATTTCTTGCAGTTTATTAATAAGTTTTTTAGAGTCAATTGATTTTGATAGAAAGGCAACTGCTCCTAGGTCTAGGGATTTTTTCTTGTAGATTGGATTTGTATATGATGATATGATTACAGTTTTAAAGCGGACTTTCTTTGCCTTTAAATCTTTTAGGACATCAAAACCAGAATCCTTATCAAGATTTATATCTAAAAGACAAATATCATAAGACTTTTCTTCGATTTTTTCAAAAAAGTCTCCAACTTTACTTAGGTAATCGCATTGGCTAATTTTTTCACTTTCTAAAAGCAAATTCCTAAGACTTTCTCCAAAAATTTTGTGGTCGTCTAAAATTATTATTTTCATCTATAGATCCCCTAGCCTAACTTCTGTTATCAATGTCCCCTTGTCAAAAGAATATTTCATCTCTCCTCCAAGCGAATCCAGCAAGAATTTCATAAACAAGACTCCGCCTTTTGATTCTAGGATTTTCATATAATCAATCTCATTTGCCCCATCGCTTGTGACTTTCAAAAAAATTTTCCCATAATTAATATCGAGAGTGTAAGTAATATAAGATGCTTTTGAATGTTTGTAGATGTTGTTAATAAGCTCTTTGCTAATAATAAGTATAGTCTTTTTAAGTTCAGAATTTATTTTATTCTCTAAAATATTCTTTGAAATTTGGTAAGAGATTTCAAGATTTTGTTCAGGATAAAGACTTGCTACATCGTAGAAAATGCTCTCGATATTTTCTTCTAAAGTCATATCGGAGACCAGACTTTCCCTGTAATAGGTCATTATAGATCTAGATTTGTTTTCTAAATTTTCTGCAATTTTCTTTGCCATATCTGTATCTGGGTCCTTTAGACTGAGATTATTAATTATTCCGTAGAGGTCTTGGATTATTTCACCGTAGATTATTCTCGCAAATTCTTCCTGTTGGTTAGTTAAATAATCCCCTAGATTGAAATATCTAACTGTTTTTTGGTATCTTTTTAAAATCATGCCAGATAGGATGGTGCAAGTTAGGAAAATCACTGCATAACCATAATAGAGAATAGATTTTCTAGCCATAGCATATGGAATTGAAAGAATTGTTAAACTTCCTAAGATACAGGTTAAGATTATGTAGGTGATTATTCCTTTCTCTTTTGTTGTTACTTTCATTTTTTCCTCCTTGTATTTTGGGATATAGTTAAAGTCTTAAAATTATTCTCACTTTTATTATATTTCCAAGTTTCCCCTTGCCTATGGTAGTTTTCTGCAAATTTCTCAAAGAAAAAGACCCACTCAGGGTCTTTTTAAATGTATGACGGGCATGTTCTAATGCTGGGGTGAAATTCTCTACAGAGCGTAGTTACCGACGAATCTAATAGCACTTGCAAGTTTTAGATGGCGACATCTAGGAGAGAAGAACGGGTAGCGAAATCGT
>CAMEGY010000123.1 GCA_945916625.1 uncultured Anaerococcus sp. | reverse complement strand
TACAAACTTAAAACTTTCGTAAGGAAGCTCTAATTGATGTAAAGTTAGGACTTTGGCTTATGATGAATTTTTAGAAATAAAAAATATACTCCATGAATTATAGATATTCATTTATGAACTAAGGAAAATGATTTTAAAATAAATCGCATTAATGATGAAATATTACGGATAAATCAGTAAGTCTAGATGTTTCTTGCAATACCACAGTTAACTTTTAGTTATTTTGTATAAAATCAGCTTTCTAACAAACAAATTTATAATAAATTTGACTTTATAAATATTCTTGACAAAACGTTTTCTTTTAGCTACAATATGGTTATAAGGATAATAATGTAAGGAGGAATTATATGCTTTTTAAGACAACAGAACAACATGAAGAGCTTAGAAAAAAAGTCAGAGCTTTTGCAGAAGAAAAGGTAAAACCAATTGCCTTCGACCTCGATCAAAACAACCAATATCCTGACGATATAGTTAAGGAAATGGGAGAATTAGGATTCTTAGGTATCCCATATCCAAAAGAATATGGCGGTCAAGGTCTTGATATAATTTCTTATGCAATCACAGTAGAAGAATTATCAAGAGTAGACGGTGGTGTTGGTGTAATTTGCTCAGCTCACACATCTCTAGGCGCATGGCCTATCTTTGGCTTTGGTACAGAAGAACAAAAACAAAAATACCTTACTCCACTTGCAAAAGGTGAAAAGGTAGGAGCATTCGGTCTTACAGAAGAAAACGCAGGTTCAGATGCTGGTGGTACAGAAACAACAGCAGTACTTGACGGTGACCACTATATACTTAACGGAAAGAAAATATTTATCACAAACGCACCAAAAGCAGACATATATGTTGTATTCGCAGTTACTACACCTGGTATTGGTACACATGGTATTTCTGCCTTTATCGTAGAAAAAGAATTTGAAGGATTTACCTTCTCTGACCACTATGACAAACTTGGTATCAGATCATCTTCTACAGCAGAACTACACTTTGACAACGTAAAAGTTCCAAAAGAAAACCTACTTGGTAAAGAAGGCCAAGGATTTAAGATAGCTATGGCTACCCTAGATGGTGGTAGAATTGGTATAGCATCTCAAGCACTTGGTATTGGCCAAGGAGCATATGAATCAGCCCTTGCTTATGCAAAAGAACGTGAACAATTTGGTATGCCAATTGCTCACCTACAAAGAAATACATTCAAACTTGCCGACATGGCAACATACCTACATGGTGCAAGACTTATGATCTACCATGCTGCAGAACTTAAAGAAAATCACGAAAGATATTCAGCAGAAGCTGCTATGGCAAAACAAGTTGCATCAGACCTTGCAATGAAGATTACAACAGAAGCTATCCAACTTTACGGTGGATCAGGCTTCATCAAGGGTGTTGACGTAGAAAGATTCTTCAGAGACGCTAAGATTACACAAATCTACGAAGGTACTAACGAAATTATGAGAGTAGTAGTTGGTGCAAATACTGTAGGTCGTGCTCCAAAAATGAAAAGAGCAGGCGGATCAGGTGCTAAATCTGGACCGATTGCAGGAGTTCGTAAAGGCGAAATCTACGAAGGAGATCCAAAAGAAGCAGTTAAAAATCTTGTAGCAGCACTTAAAAAAGACGGCTATGACTTCACAATAGGAATTGATCCTATGACACCAGTTGGCGAAGCTCAAAGAGCAGTTGTAGCAGGCCGTGGTATAGGTGATAAGGCTAACATGAAATTAGTCGAAGGCCTAGCTTATCAAGCAGGTGCAGCTATTTCATCATCTAGACCAGTAGCAGAAACTCTTAAATACGTTCCACTTGAAAGATACATCGGTATGTCAGGTCAAACCTTTAGAGGTAACCTCTACATTGGTGTAGGTGTATCTGGCGCAGGCCAACACTTAAAGGGAATGAAAGATGCATCAACAATAGTTGCAATAAACTCCAGCAAAAATGCTCCAATCTTCAACAACTGTGACTACGGTATAGTAGGAGATGCTTTAGAAATTCTTCCACTATTAATCAAAGAACTTGATAATGGTGAAGAAAAGAAACCAGCACCACCACAACCAAAGATTAAGAGAAGCAAACCAAGAAAAATGGCTCCAAAAGAAGATGTCTATGTAGACTTAGGTTCAGGTTATGAATATGACCCTGAAATAGGCGATCCAACACAAGGAATCGAGCCAGGTACTCCATTTGACAAACTTCCTGACAGCTGGGTATCACCTGTTTCTGGCGAAGCCAAAGAAGAATTCATCAAAATGGAATTCCCAGAAGATAGAAAGTAGTAGGAGGTAATAATGTATACAGTTAGAAAAGTAACCGACGATTTATATTATGTAGGTGGAGACGACAGAAGATTAGCCTTATTTGAAAATATATTCCCAATACCTGAAGGTGTATCATACAACTCCTACCTATTAATGGACGAAAAAACAGTACTAATCGACTCAATCGACTGGGCTGTTACAAGAGAATATATGGTAAACATCGCAAGAGTACTAGATGGTAGAGATCTAGACTACATGATAGTTCACCATATGGAACCAGACCACTGTTCAGCAATCGAACTAATGCTACAAAGATATCCAAACATGAAAGTAATCACATCTGAAAAAGGTGTAATGTTCATGAGACAATTTGGCTATCACGTAGATGATAGATATATAGAAGTAAAAGAAGGCGATACAGTAAGCTTTGGTAAACACGAATTCACATTCGTAGAAGCACCAATGGTACACTGGCCAGAAGTATTAATGAGCTATGACTCATACGACAAAGTCCTATTCTCAGCAGACGCATTCGGATCATTCATCGCAAACAACGGAAGACTATTTGCAGACGAAGTAGACTGGGATAGAGACTACCTAGACGAAGGACGTAGATACTACACAAACATAGTAGGTAAATACGGTACATTCGTACAAAAAGCCCTAGAAAAAGCAGGAGGCCTAGACCTTAAATACATCTGCCCACTACACGGCTTAGTATGGAGAGACAACTTCGGCTACATCATCGACAAATACGTACACTGGGCAACATATGAACCAGAAGAAGAAGGTGTACTAATAGTATATGCATCAATGTACGGCAACACAGAATACGCAGCTCAAGCTTTAGCAAGCAAACTTTGCGAAAGAGGCATGACCAACATCTCACTAAGAGATGTATCAAACACACACGTATCAACCCTAATAGCAGAAAGCTTCAAGTATACAAACATAGTTCTAGCATCTGTAACCTACAACCTAGGTATCTACCCAGTAATGAAAAACTACCTAGAAGATATGAAAGCTCTAAACCTACAAAACAGAGCAGTATCTATAATTGGTAACGGAACATGGGCTCCACAAGCTGCAGAAAAAATGGAACAATTCCTAGATGAAGAAATGAGACTAATGGACGTACTTCCAGAAACTCTAGAAATCACTTCATCACTTAAATCTTCAAAAGAACCAGATATGGGCGCAATAGTAGACGGTATCTTTGATTCTATGAAGAAAAGAAGAGAAGAAAAAGAAAAAGCAGCTTCACAAAAGAAGGGCAAAAAATAAATAAGAAATTAAAGGCGAGAACCCTAGGGGCAATCTCGCCTTTTTTTAAAAATTATCCATAAAAACTAAAAATAGTTTTGATAAATTTTATATATACTCTTTTAAAAAACTTGAAAGTGAGAGCTAATTGAATTTCATTTTTACTTTTAAAATCTTGTTGCATTTGAAAAAGTCCTAGATTTACATATTATGGTTAATTTTTATATCTACAATCATTGATAAAAAATATAATAATAAAAAAGCTGAGTATAGTAGAAAACTTTTAAAAATATTTTCAAAAAATATTTGACATGTAATACTAGTATATCTTAAAAATATTACATGTCAAATATTTTTTGAAAACTTTTAAAAATATTTTCAAAAAATATT
>CAMEGY010000122.1 GCA_945916625.1 uncultured Anaerococcus sp. | reverse complement strand
ATTATTAAACAAATGATAATTCTACTTTACATTTCTTAAATAGTAGTATAATATATAATGAAATTAAGGCAAGTTAAACCTTGCATATGAAGTAAAAAATAGGAGAGAGATATATGAAAAATAAAAGTTTGTTATTAGCCCTTGCTGCTGCAGTAGTTCTAGGAGCTTGTGGCAATCAAGAAGCAAAAACAACAGCAGAAGTAAAAACAGAAGAAAGTCAAACAGTTGAATCAAACGACTCAAATGACGCTGTAAAAGAAGTGGCAACGGATGATGAATCAGGTGCTAAAGATCCAATTCCAGCTACAGAAAAAACTCTAGAAGAAGCAATTGATGCCTTCTATGCTCACTTTGGAGATGATGCAATCGAACTAACAAGTGCTGAATATGACGAAGATGATGGAAAATATGTCTACAATGTAACAGGCTATAAAGACGGAGAAGAATTCGAAGCAGAATTTGATGCCAACAGTCTTGACTTAATTAAGGAAGAAAAAGACACAGAAGACGACAAAAAAGTGCTAGCTATAGATAGGACAAATATAATAACAGCCAAAGAAACCAGGAAAAAAGCCCAAGAAGGCCAAGAAGATGCTTGAGTAAAAGAATACGAACTCGCTATAGAAAATGACAAGGCAATCTATGAAATAGACATAGAAGATGGCAAGGATGTAAAAATAGACGCTACAACAGGCGAAATACTTTAACAAATACAAAGATAGACCTTACGGGGTCTATTTTTTATACTTTCAAATCTTAAAATTTTTGTAAGAAACATTAAATTTCTTTGATGCCCAGTATAATTTAAATAAGCTTGGATATAAATATTGTAAAGAAAAGATATTTTATCTTTAAGAAAATAAAATTTGGGGAGGTAAATTTATGAAAAACAAAAAGATTCTATTATTACTAGCTTTAGCCCTAGTTTTAGGAGCCTGCGGAAACGAAAGTGCAAAGCCTGCTGACCAAACTAAGGAAGAAAAGCCAGCTGTAGAAGAGAAGATTGATGATAAAGAAACTTCCGATTCTGATGACGGTGTAAAAGAAGTCGAAGATGATAAAGACGATGATGAAAAAGTCGCCACAGATGACGAAAAAAACGTAAGAGAATTTAAAAGAAGCCCAATTCCAGAAGTCGATACAAGTATGGAAGATGCCGTTGAAATATTCTACGACCATTTCAAAGATGATTCTATAAATATCAATTCAATCAAGCTAGACTTCTTCAATGAAGGTCTTGATTATGTCATAGAAGGCTTCAAAGATGGAAATGAATATGAACTAAAAATCGCTGCTACAAATGGTGAAGTATTCGAAGAAAAAACAGATAAAGACGACGATATCGACGAAGAAGCCCTCGACCTTAAAAACATAATCACAGCCCAAGAAGCAATGGAAAAAGCTCTTGAAGGCCAAAAAGAAGGTGCTTGGGTAGTAGAATACGAACTAGAAATTGACGACGGCAAGGCTGTTTACGATATAGAAATAGAAGACGGCACAGACGTGAAAATCGACGCAACAACTGGCGAAATAATTGGAAAAGACTAAAAACATTAAAATAGGCCCTCTTGGGTCTATTTTTGTGAAAAACATTGGTCTCTTTTTATCAATAAACTCTATAATTTGTAAAATACCAGGTCCTAGGTATAGTCATAATAGGAAGATTTTTGTAAAAAAGGGAGAAATATAGATGAACAAAAAATTACTAGCCATCCTATTAGCAGGAACCTTTGTTTTTGCTGGATGTAATAGCGAGACAGATAAGGATACTAAGGACCAAACAAAAGTAGAAGAAATTGCAAAAGAAGCTACAGAAGAAAAAGAAACTTCAGAAGATAGCAAAGAAGAAAACACAGAAGCAGAAGAAACAGAAACAGCTGAAGAAAACGCTCAAGATGAAAATATCGAAGTTGTCCTACCAGACAATAAGGTAACACTCAAGGCTGCAAGTTACAAATTCGAAAGCCATGTAGGTGGTATGCCATATGACCTAACAGAAGTAAGCTACGATGTAGAAGATAGTGGTGAAGCTTTCTATACATTTGAAGGTGTAAAAGACGGTCAAGAATACTCATTAAAGGTAAATGCCAACTCAGCCGAAGCTGTGGAAGCAGAAGTTGAAAAAAATGATGACAGCGAAAACTCAGTAGACCTCGGCAAATCCATCCCACCAGAAGAAGCCATGAGAATAGCCCTAGAATCAAACGGCGGGGGCAAAGTTGTAGAATGGACTCTTTACAACGATGGCGACGGTGAAAAATACAAAATTGAACTAGAAGACGATACAGAAATCATTGTAAACGCTATAAACAAAGAAATAATGTAAGAAGAAAACCAGGCAAAGATACAAATTAAATCTCTGACTGGTTTTCTTATGATTGAAATTTTACTATTTTTCTTTTTGTTTTTTTACTTTTCTTTTTCGCTACTTTGTTTTACAAAGTAGTGTTTTTTTGCTTTCTTACTTCCTTTTTTCTATAAAACTATCCCAGTCTTTTTTGAAGTTTTCAATTCCCTGCCTTGTTAATGGGTGGGTCCACATTTTTTCAAATAGGGTTCCTGGGATTGTAGCTATGTGGGCTCCGGCTAGGGCTGCTTCTTCTAGGTGTTTGTTGGTTCTAATTGAGGCTGCGATTATTTCGCTTTCTAGGCCGTAGTTGTCTAGGACTGTTTTTAGGTCATAGATTAGTCTCATGCCGTCTTCTCCCATGTCGTCTATTCTTCCGATGAATGGTGAGATGTAGGTGGCTCCTGCTTTTGCTGCCATGAGGCCTTGGGCTACTGAGAAGATTAGGGTGCAGTTGGTTTTTATTCCTTCTTTTGAGAGGGTGTTTATTGCTTTTAGCCCGTCTTCTGTCATTGGTATTTTGACTACTATGTTGTCGGCCCATTTTGCGATTTCTCTTGCTTCTTTGACCATGCCTTCATAGTCGTAGTTTGTAACTTCTGCGGAGGTTGGTCCTTCGACAAAAGATGCAATTTCTGTAACGACTTCTTTGAAATCTCTTCCCTCTTTGTTTATGAGTGATGGGTTGGTTGTTACTCCATCACATAATCCTAGGTTGTTGATTCTTTTGATTTGGTCTACATTTGCTGTGTCTAAGAAAAATTTCATTGTTGCTCCTTTTGTTTTTTGCTTATGGTTAATTTACATAAGATATTAGAAGAAAACCCTGCTTAAGCCTCTTCTTACATTTTAGTAATTAGAAGCTTCGCAGGGTCACATTTTTATGATCTATTGTTCCTATTCCCTTAGAGCTTCAAGCTTGTTTTTTTATTTAACTAATTCTAATGGGGAATCGATTTGTGCTTCGATAGTTTCGCCTTTTAGGTGGTTGATTGCATTTTCCATAGCAAGTTTACCCATTTCCTTAGGTTGTTGAGCTACTGTTGCTGCAAGTTCACCGTTTTTAACAGCTTCTACTGCATCGTCGTTGCCGTCAAAGCCAACTACTACTATATCTTTGCCGCTTGCTTTTATTGCTTCAATTGCACCAAGTGCCATTTCGTCGTTTTGAGAGAAGACTGCTTTTACATCTGGGTGAGCTTGGAGTAGGTTTTCCATTACTGTTAGACCTTCTGCCCTATCGAAGTTTGCTGGCTGGCTGGCTACTAGGTTGATTTTGTCTTTTGTAGCTTCTTCAAAACCTTGTCCTCTTTCACGTGTAGAGCTTGCTCCAGGTATACCTTCAAGTTGGATGACTTCTGCATTTTCTCCTACTTTTTCTAGGATGAATTCTCCTGCCATCTTGCCGCCTTCTACGTTGTTGCTTGCTACAAGACTTAGAACTTCACCATCTTCTGAGCCTCTATCAACGCAGATTACAGGTATATTTGCTTCATTTGCTTTTTGTACTGATGAAGATATAGCTGTGGAGTCAACTGGGTTTACGATGATTAAGTCTACCTTCTGTGTTATAAGGTCTTCG
>CAMEGY010000121.1 GCA_945916625.1 uncultured Anaerococcus sp. | reverse complement strand
TCTAAATAATACTGGAACTGTAGCAATACATTCATCAAGTGATTCGAAAGGAACGATAAGAGAGATTGTGTGTTTTGCTTGAGGAACTATTTTAAGAGTTAATTCTGTAATAATACCAAGTGTACCTTCAGAACCTACCATAAGGTCTTTTAGTGAATAACCTGTAGATGTTTTAGAAACTACTGCACCAAAACGAGTAACTTCGCCTGTAGGTAGTACAACTTCCATAGCTCTTACATAATCTCTGGTTGTACCGTATTTAACAGCTCTCATACCACCAGCGTTTGTTGCTACATTACCACCAAGTGTTGCAAATTTTTCACCTGGATCAGGTGGATACATATATCCTTTGGTTAGACAATCTTCAGCAAGGTCGTGTAAATAAACTCCTGGTTGAACTCTAACAACTAAGTTGTCAAGGTCGTATTCAAGGATTTGATTCATTCCTTGCATATCAATCATAACGCCACCATTGATAGCAACACCAGAACCTACTAAACCAGAACCAGCACCACGAGCTAGTACAGGAATCTTATTTTCGTTACAAATTCTCATGATGTTTGAAACATCTTCTGTAGATTTAGCAGCTATGAGTACTTCTGGTTGATATGAACCATAAATTGGCATCTCATCGTGGAAAAAGTCTTCATTAATTTCTTCAGCTGTAAAGACTTTTCCTTCTACGCTGTCTTTAAGTTTGTTAATGATTTCTTCACTAACCTTATTGTATTGTGTCATATTTCCTCCTAATTAGTTGAAAAAAGAAGCATTTGCTTCATATTTTCATGTTTACGTTTTCATTATAACAAAAAAATTAACAAAGTGCAAAAATAATTTTTATTTGCAATGTTTTTTATTTTATGAAAATCTAGAAAACGTTTGAAGAAGGAAGTTTATCGTGTATAATAAAGACGAAAGCTAGTAAAAAAGAATTCTATAATGGTGTATAATATACGTATTATAGAGATAGTTTGCAAATGTTTTACTTCGTTGAAATAAAGGTGCAAAGATTCTTATTGGCTTTAAGTCGATTTTCTTAAAAAACTTTGATTTTTATTTGACAATTGACGAAATGATTGTTAAGATAATAACAGTAGGCTAAAAATAGCTAGGATAATTTATCCAAAGTCAAAATTAAAAGGAGAGAAAATGTATAAATTAACTGAAGAACAATTAGAAATGCAGGCAATGTTTAGAGACTTTGCTGAAAAAGAAGTAGCACCTATAGCTATCGAGATAGACGAGGAACACAAATTCCCAGAAGAAAACGTAGCCAAAATGCAAGAGCTTGGTTTCTTTGGCATCCCATTTGATGAAGAATATGGTGGAATCGGACTAGACACTCTTACATATGTCCTATGTGTAGAAGAACTATCTAAGGCATGTGCATCAACAGGTGTTATCGTTTCAGCTCATACATCTCTAGGCGCTGATTGCATCAATAAATTTGGTAATGAAGAACAAAAAGAAAAATTCTTAGTTCCACTTGCATCAGGTGAAAAACTAGGTGCTTTCGCCCTTACAGAACCAGATGCTGGTACAGATGCTTCAGGTCAAAAAACCGTAGCTGTTAAAGACGGTGATGAATACGTTCTTAACGGTTCAAAAATATTTATAACAAATGCTGGTTATGCTGATACTTATGTAGTATTTGCTATGACAGATAAAACACAAGGTACAAAAGGAATTTCTGCATTTATAGTAGAAAAAGGAACTCCAGGTTTTGACTTTGGTGCTAAAGAAGACAAGATGGGTATCAAAGCTTCATCAACTATGGAATTAGTATTTAGAGATTGTAGAATACCTGCAGCTAACCTATTAGGCGAAGAAGGCAAGGGCTTTAAATACGCTATGCAAACACTTGATGGTGGTAGAATTGGTATAGCAGCACAAGCACTTGGTATAGCAGAAGGTGCACTAAATAAAGCAATCAAATATGTAAAAGAAAGAGAACAATTTGGTAGACCAATCGCTAAATTCCAAAACACACAATTTAAATTAGCTGAAATGGCTATAGATATAGAATCTGCTCGTCACTTAGTTTACAAAGCAGCAACATTAAAAGATGCTGGCGAAAGCTACACAGTAGCAGCAGCAGAAGCTAAACTAAAAGCTGCAAGAGTTGCTATGGATGTAACTACAAAAGCAGTTCAATTATTCGGTGGCTACGGATATTCTAAAGAATACGAAGTAGAAAGAATGATGAGAGATGCCAAAATAACAGAAATCTATGAAGGAACTTCAGAGGTTATGTTAATGGTTGTTGGTGGTTCACTTTTAAGATAAGAAATATCGAAGGGAGATAATATATGAATATATTCGTATGTGCTAAACAAGTTCCGGATACAAATGAAATCAAAATTGATCCGGTTACAAACACACTAATTAGAAAAGGCGTTCCAAGTATCCTTAATACTTATGATGGATTTGCCCTAGAGCAAGCTTTAAGACTTAAAGATAAGAATCCAGAAATTAAGATTACAGTAATCTCAATGGGGCCTCCACAAGCAGATCAAATGCTTAGAGATTGTCTAGCAGTAGGAGCTGACAATGCTTACCTCGTAACAGATAAGAAATTTGGTGGATCTGATACTCTAGCTACATCTTATATCATATCTGAAGCTATCAAAAAAGTAGCCCAAACAGAAGGCGAACCTGACATGGTATTTTGTGGACTTCAAGCAATTGACGGAGATACTGCCCAAGTAGGTCCAGAACTTGCTGAACACTTAGACCTTCCACAAGTAACATATGGTTACACAGTAGAGCTAAATGATGAAGGACTTAAAGTACTTCAAGAAGTTGAAGGTGGAGCAAGAAACATCCAAATGACACTTCCAGCTTTAGTTACCTTTACAAAATACGGTGATGAAGATTTAAGATATCCAAAGATCAAAAATAAACTAAAAGCTAAAAAAGCAACTATCGAACAAATTACTTTAGAAGAACTAAAAGAATCTATAGACGAAACAGCTATAGGACTTAAAGGTTCACCAACTAGAGTAAATAAATCTTACACTCCAACTGTTGAAAAAACTGGAGAAATGTTCGAAGATATGGAAGCAGAAGAAGCAGCTGATAAGCTTATTGCAGCTTTAGCTGATAAGAAGCTTATTTAAGGAGGGACTATGTCAGAAAATAAAAACCTATGGGTATTAGTTGAAACTAAAGAAGATGGATCAGCTGTAAATGTAGGCCTTGAGTTATTAAATCCAGGCAGAAAAATGGCTGACACTCTTGGTGGAGATTTAGTAGCAGTTATTATTGGTGAAGAAGTATCAAAGGCTAAAGAAGAAGTTAAAGATCATGGAGTTGATGCTATCATCACATGCCAAGGCGAAATCTATAAAGAATACAACACAGATGTATTTGCATATGCTGTAGAAAAATTAGTTGAAAAATACAGCCCAGATACAATCCTAATTGGTGCTACAAACCAAGGTAGAGATCTTGGACCAAGAGTATCTGCAAGACTACACACTGGTCTTACTGCTGACTGTACAGAACTAGGTGTTGATGCTGAAACAGGAAATGTTCAATGGACAAGACCAGCATTTGGTGGTAACCTAATGGCACAAATTCTTTGCCCAGATTCTAGACCACAAATGGGTACAGTACGTCCAGGCGTATTCCCTAAAGAAGCTTTCGGAAGAAAAGACAATATAGAAGAAATTGAAGAAAATATAGAATTTACAGGCGAAGTAAGAACTAAAATCCTTGACTTTATCCCAAGAGATGAGGGAGATGATGTAGACTTAGTTGGTGCTGAATTTATCGTATCAGGTGGACGTGGTCTAGGTGATCCAAGTAACCTTAAACTAATAGAAGACTTAGCTGAAGCTCTTGATGCTACAGTAGGTTCATCTCGTCCTCTAGTAGACTCAGGATGGATTTCTCACTCTCACCAAGTTGGTCAATCAGGTAAAACTGTAGCACCAAAGGTATATATAGCAGTAGGTATTTCTGGAGCTATCCCACACTTAGCTGGTATA
>CAMEGY010000120.1 GCA_945916625.1 uncultured Anaerococcus sp. | reverse complement strand
GGTGATTTTACTGGCTGGCAAAACGAAAGACTTATAAAAAACGACGAGTACGGATATTTTTATGGCTTTTTTAAAGCAAAGCTAGGCGATTATTATAAATATATAGTAGTCAAAGATGGCAGATGGATTGAGAAAACAGATCCTTTTGCCCATGCCATGGATGGTGAAGGTGATTTTGCAGCCAAAATTGTAGAAGATTCTTATGTATTTAAAGATGAGGAGTTTATAAAAAGAAGGTCAAAAAATTTTGATAAGCCACTTAATATCTACGAGCTCCACATAGGATCTTTTATGAGATTTTCTGGTCAGGTCAATTTCTTAGACATAGTTGATAGCTTAATTAGCCATGTCAAAGAAATGGGCTATACCCATGTTGAAATCATGCCAGTTACAGAATACCCATTCTATCCATCTTGGGGTTACCAGTCTACAGGGTTTTTTGCCATAAGTCACAGGTACGGAACAGCGGATGATTTTAAAAAGTTTGTAGACCTCTTACACCAAAATGGTATAGGGGTTATTTTGGATGTGGTAGCAGTTCACTATGCATCTGATTTTTATGCGCTTGATCATTTTGATGGAACAGCTATGTACGAGTCCCAGTATATGGATCTAAAATATTCTGAATGGGGATCAAACAACTTCGATTATTCCAAAGGCCATGTAAGAAGCTTTATGAAATCTTCGATGGCATATCTAATTGAAGAATTCCACCTAGATGGAATAAGAATTGATGCAGTATCCTATATGGTATTTTATAATGGAAATAAGGATAGGGGAGTACATCACGATAATATATTCTTTATCAAAAACTTAAATGAGACCCTAGCTGATCTATTTCCAAATGTAATGTTAATAGCAGAAGACTCTTCTGACTATCCAAAGGTGACCCACCCTGTAAGCGAGGGCGGCCTTGGTTTTGACTATAAGTGGGATATGGGCTGGATGAATGATACCTTAAGATTTTTCAAGGTCGATTCCATAAACCGCCACAATTATCAATCTAATATTAATTTCTCAATGTACTATTACTACAATGAGAAATTCCTACTTCCTTTAAGTCACGATGAGGTAGTACACCTTAAAAATTCAATGGTTGATAAGATGAATGGGGGCTATGAAGATAAGTTTAAACAGCTAAAGCTACTTATGGCTTACCAAATGACCCATCCAGGAAAAATCCTAAACTTTATGGGCAACGAAATTGCCACCTTTGAAGAATGGAATGAGAATGTTGGAATTAGATGGGATTACTTATCCTATCCAATCCATAATTCTTATAATAAATTTATTAAAGATTTAAATAAGTTATACAAAGATGAAAAAGCTTTCTATAAATATGACTACGACCAAAGAGGATTTTTGTGGAAGGTAGTAGACGATAATGTAAACTCTGTCTTTGCCTACGAGAGAATAGCCGATGATGAAAGGTTTTTAGTTGTATTGAATATGGCAAATACTTATCAAGCAAATTATGAAATTTATTATGACGAAGATGTCGTTTTTGAAGAAGTTTTTAATTCCTTGTCAGAAAAATATGGCGAATATAGAAAAACTAATAGAAAAGTAGAAGTTAAGAAAGGAAATAATCTAAAATTGGAGCTTTGGCAATATGAGGCTGCAATCTTTAAGATAAAACAGTTATGAAAGAGAGAAAACCAATCAACCTATCATGGCTAGTAGAAAAATGGACCCTGATAGATGAGGACACATACCTAAAAAATATGTGGTTAAATACAGAATCTCTTGATTTTATAAGAATAAATAAAGAGATTGAAACAAGAGAAGACATAGAAGAATCCTATATAGATATTGACCAAGATGTTGGAAACTATATCCTTATGCCAGGTGCAAGTGAAGTTGATAATAGCGATATTAGAGATGCTTTTATTTCTAGTCTTAATAGAAGAGAAAGAGATGCTTTTGTAGAAAATGCAGAATTTATTTCACCAAGTGCCGAATTTCTAGACACAGTTTATGAACTTGGACTTGAAGGCAAATGGAATGACTTTAGAGATAAGGTAGCGGCAGGATTATTATTAAATTGGGCGGAGGATGAAGGTTTGCCAGTAAATAGAGATATGGAAACCTTAAATATTAATAAAATATGAAAAAAATAATCATGATATTGGCACTTGCAATGACACTTCAGGCTTGTGCCAATAATACTGATGGGGAAAATGTAGAAAAACCGAAACTAGAAGCTATAAATGAGGATAGGTCAAGTCACGAAGAAGAAGTTGATAGCCAAAACGAAAAGGGAAAAGTTCTTGAAAAGCACTCAGAAAAAATCTTCGAATACTTTGACACCATCACAACCTTTATGGCCTATACTGAGGATGAAGAAGAGTTCAAACATTATACAGATGTCCTAACAGAAGAACTTAAGAAATACCACCAACTTTTTAACTCCTATGATAGGTTTGAAGGAGTAAATAACTTCCTTATTATAAATGAAAATGCGGGCAAAGAGCCTGTAGAGGTTGACCCAAGTATAATTGACCTAATCAAATACTCTAAGGAAATGTACGATCTTACAGATGGAAAGATAAATATTGCTATGGGATCACTTCTTAGTTTATGGCATGATGCAAGGGAAGTTTCTGTAAATAATCCAGATGAGGCCAAAATCCCTGAAGAGAGTGTCCTTAGACAGGCAAGTGAACATAAGGATATTGACGCTATAGAAATAGATGAAGAAAAAAACACAGTCTATATATCCGATCCTGACGTACAAATAGACATAGGAGCTATTGGCAAGGGCTATGCGACAAAGATAATTGCAAATAGACTTCGTGAAGAAGGTCTAAAACACGGTATCCTATCAGTAGGTGGAGATGATGTTTTGTTTGGAGATAATCCAGCAAGCAAAAATTCCTATTACAAGATAGCCATCCAAAATCCAGATCTCGAAGATAAGGACGAGCCATATTCTTCTGTAGTCAGCCTAAAAAACACTTCTGTAGTTACAAGTGGGGATTACCAAAGATACTTTATGGTAGATGGAAAAAGATACCACCATATCATAGACCCAGAAACCATGTACCCATCAACAAAATGGAGGTCAGTATCTGTAATCATGGATGATATAGCCGAAGCAGATACAATTTCAACCTACCTCTTTATTATAGGTCATGAAGAAGGTCTAGAATTTGCCAAAAAAGTTGGGGCTGAAGTCCTATGGATAGATGAAGATTACAAGCAATTTAAAACTGACGGTTGGCCAGAAGTAGAATAAATATATTTTCAAAAGCTAGATTATTACAAAAATTGTAGTTTAATATAATGATGATTATTTAAACTGAGGTTAGATGTGAAAAAGGTAAACGAAGACTTAATTTATGAACAATTGAATAAGAAAAAGGCCAGTTTATTTTTCAAGAGATTTTTTGATATAATAATCTCCCTAATTGTCTTGATAATTATAGCAATACCAATGCTTGTAATTGGATTAGCTATAAAGATTGATTCGAAGGGACCAGTGTTTTATAAGCAAGAAAGACTTACAAAAAACAAAAAACCTTTTTATATAATTAAGTTTAGGACTATGATGGTGGGTGCTGATAAAAATCTTGATAACCTAACAGTTAAAAATGACCCAAGAATAACAAAAACTGGGGAATTCTTAAGGAAATGGAAGATAGATGAATTGCCTCAATTTATAAATGTCCTGCTGGGCCATATGTCTCTTGTTGGACCGAGGCCAGAGACACCAAAGATGGTAGATTTATACCCAAATTACTATGACGTAATATTTGCGGTTAGACCCGGTATAACTGACTATGCTTCTATAGAATTTAGGAATGAGTCTGAGTACTACAACTCAATAGAAGATAGTGAAAAAATTTACCTTGAAAAAATCCTACCAATTAAAATTGATCTAAAATTAAAATATATAGAAAACTTATCGATTAAGACTGATCTTGAGATCTTGTTAAAAACGGCAGCAACAATTATTACAGGATAAGACGCAAAAATATTGCGTCTTATTTTTTTTTATAGGAATCTAT
>CAMEGY010000119.1 GCA_945916625.1 uncultured Anaerococcus sp. | reverse complement strand
CTAAATATGCAGGTTATTTCCAAAAAATATTCATTTATTTGTTTGTTTAACTTTGAACTAGATAAATGATATTTATTTTTGTATTTAACAAAAATCCGTTTTTTATAATAATTATCTCCTTATATAATTTCAAAGAATTAATTACCTAATACAATTTACATTTTCTTATAAAATTATCTTATAAAAAGTGGTATACTTTTTATAATGAAATGTGGGGGTGTGATATGAAAAAAAATTATGACAAATATTCCGTCGTCTTAGACGGAGTATCTAAGTCTTTTGGAGATGAAGAGATTCTAAAATCAGTGGATCTAAAGCTAGAAAAGGGCAAGTTTTATACGCTACTAGGTCCTTCTGGCTGTGGTAAGACTACGATTTTAAATTTGATAGCAGGATTTTTGGAGCCATCATCAGGTGATGTGTATATAAATGGCAGAAACGTGGGGAACATGCCTGCTAGCAAGAGGACTGTAAATACAGTTTTTCAAAACTATTCACTATTTCCCCATATGAATGTCTATGATAATGTTGCTTTTGGTCTTGAAATTAAAAAGGTAGATAAAAACATTATCAAAGAAGAAGTTGAAAAAGCCCTTGAAATGGTAAACTTGGCTGGTTTTGACAAACGTGAGGTAAGCCAAATGTCAGGAGGCCAAAAGCAGAGGGTGGCAATTGCAAGAGCCATTGTAAATAAACCTGATGTACTTTTGCTAGACGAACCTCTTTCTGCCCTTGATATGAAACTTAGAAAATCTATGCAGGTCCTTCTATCAGATATACAGTGGGAGCTTGGGATTACCTTCGTTTTTGTAACTCACGACCAGGAAGAAGCCCTCGCCCTATCTGATCATATTTTTGTAATGGATAAGGGAGAAATCGTCCAACAAGGTCCGCCAAAGGATATCTATGACGAACCAATAAACCGATATGTAGCAGAATTTATTGGCGAATCTAACATCCTAAAAGCAAGGATGGTAGATGATTACAAGGTAGAATTTGCAGGAAAGATATTTGACTGTACGGACGCTGGTATAGCAAAAGGTGAGAGGGTTGAAGTTGTAATTAGACCTGAAGATATAGAAGTAGTTCCTATAGAAAAGGCAGATATAGTTGTAAAAATTGAAAATATTCTATTTAGAGGGGTTTTTAATGAGCTTATTGCTCTTGATAAGGAAGAATTTTCGTGGAAAATACACACCACTAAGATTTTTGAAGAAGGTGACAGTGTTGGGCTTTCTCTAGATGCTGAAAATTTACATGTTATGAGATATAACGAAAGTGAAGAAGCCTTTGATAAGAGAATAGAAATGTACGCGACAGGAGAAAGCGATGGCTAAAAAATACCAAAAACTAACATTTATATATTATATTTGGATTTTAGTATTCATAATTGCGCCAATCTTCCTTCTCTTGTATCAATCATTTTTTGATATAAATGGGAACTTTACCTTTGATAATTATATAGCTTATTTTTCAAACAAAAATTATATAATTATGACCCTAAATTCATTTTTGACTGCTTTTTTAATCACAGCCTTTACCCTTCTGTGGGCTTATCCTTTTTCATACTTTTTGACAAAGGCTAAGCATAAGGATTTGATTTTGCTTTTGGTAATCTTGCCGACTTGGATCAACCTAGTCTTAAAAGCTTACGCTTTTATTGGTCTTTTTAATAAAAATGGTGCAATAGTAGAGTTTTTGGGCCTTGCAAGTCAAGGATTTTTATTTACAAATCCTGCCTTCATTTTAGTAGCCTCATATGTAGAATTGCCATTTATGATCCTACCAATATTTAGGTCTATAGATTCAATACCTAGAGAATATATTGTAGCAAGCGAAGATTTAGGAGCAAATAGGTTTCAAACCTTTAGGAAAATCATCTTACCTCTGTCAAAAGATGGGGTGATAGCTGGTTTCCAGGCGGTTTTCATACCATCATTATCCTTATTTTTAATTACAAGGATAATTGGAGGAAATAAAATAATTACCCTAGGAACAGCTGTTGAACAGCACTATCTTGTAACTCAAAACTGGGGGATGGGATCGACTATAGGTCTTGTGCTTATTTTAATAATGTTTGCGGTAATTTCGGTATTAAACAGGAGGGGGGATGAAAATGGAAAATAAATCCACTAAATTATCTAACTTATATTTGATTTTTGTCTTTATAATCATGTACCTTCCTCTAGGATATTTGATTTTCTATTCTTTCAATAGTGGAGGCAACATGAATGCCTTTGAGTCTTTTACCCTAGACCATTATAAGGCAGTATTTAATGATAAAAGGCTAATAGACATTGTTCTAAACACCCTAATATTGGCCCTCTTATCATCCATAATAGCTAGTATAATTGGCACTCTTGGGGCAATTTCAATTTACTATACAAGGAATAAAAAAATCAAAAAGCAAATCTTAGGCCTAAACTCAGTTTTGATGGTATTACCAGATATTATGATGGGGGCAAGTTTCCTAATCCTTTTTAGTATCCTAATTAAAATACCAATGGGCTTTTTCTCAGTCCTTTTAAGTCACGTTGCTTTTTCGATTCCAATTGTGGTACTTATGGTCCTTCCAAGGCTTTATGCCCTAAATGAAGATATGATAAGAGCTGCAGAAGATCTTGGAGCAAGTGACGTAACCATTCTAAACAAGATTATTTTGCCAAATATAGCAAGTGGGATTTTTGCAGGGTTTTTCATGGCCCTAACTTATTCTCTGGACGATTTTGCAGTCACCTTTTTCGTAACGGGGTCAGGTTTTTCGACTCTTTCGATTGAGATATATTCTAGGGTAAGGACAGGTATTTCACTTGAAATCAATGCCCTATCAGCCTTGATATTTTTAATCTCACTTGGCATGGTTGTTATCTATTACATTATAGAAAGAAGGGAGGTTGTAAGAGATGAATAAGGTTTATAAGTTCATATTAGGAATCTTAGGGTTAACACTCCTTTTAGTTTTTGTTCAAAATAGGTTAAATGCATCCTCTACAGGTGCTAGCGATAAGGACATATACTTTTATAACTGGGGAGACTATGTAGACCCAGAAATCCTAAGAGATTTTGAAAAAGAAACAGGCTATAATGTAATCTACGAAACTTTTGACTCAAACGAAGCTATGATGGCAAAAATCGAGCAGGGCAAAACCTACTATGACCTTGCTTTTCCTTCAGAATACACTGTGGAAATGATGCGTGATAAGGGGCTATTAGAAAAGCTTGACCATTCGAAAATTGTAGGTCTTGATAATATTGACGAAAGATTTTTAGACCAGGCCTATGATCCGGGTAATGAATATTCTATTCCATATTTTTGGGGAACTTTTGGTATACTTTATAATACAGAAAAATACAGCGAAGAGGATGTAGATTCTTGGGCAAATCTTTGGAATCCTAAATTTGAGGGAGAAATCCTATCCTTTGATGGCGCCAGGGAAACTTTAGGAATTGGCCTACTTAAGAAGGGTCTTAGCCTAAATGAGAAGGACGAAAAAGTTCTAAGAGAAGTCAAAAATGACTTGGTGCCTTTTATGGCAAATGTAAAGGCTCTACTTGCTGATGAAATCAGGATGTACATGGCCCAAGGCGAAGCAGATATAGGTATTACCTTTTCTGGAGAAGCTGCCATGGCTCAAGAAATGAACGAAAATCTTGCTTATCACATACCTGAGGAAGGCTCTAATATTTGGTTTGATACCATGGTCATACCAAAGACAAGCAAAAACCATGATGGAGCCTATGCCCTTATTTCTTATTTACTAAGGCCAGATATAGCAGCAAGGAATGCGGATTATGTTTGGTATGCGACTCCGAACAAAAAGGCTTTGGAACTTATAGATGAAGAAGCAAGAGATGATATAACCTTGTACCCAGATGATGAAATGATAAATAAGTTAGAGGTTTTCAATGATTTGGGCAAGGAAACAACCATTTTGTATAATGACTTGTTCCTGGACCTAAAGATTGCACCACAAGCTGACTAGAAAATAAAATTAGCCTTGGCAAATAGCTGGGGCTTT
>CAMEGY010000118.1 GCA_945916625.1 uncultured Anaerococcus sp. | reverse complement strand
ATGAAAATACAAACATGAAAGAACCCCCAATTAGTAATGACGCGAAAAGTGATATTGCAATAAGAAAAGCCCTAAACATAGCCATGGATAGGGACGAAATCATAAGAGACGTGTTAAATGGTGAGGGGACCAAGGCTACATCAATAGCAGACGGTCTTCCATGGTATAACGAAGAGACAGCAGAAATCGCAGACGGCGATATAGAAGGAGCCAAAAAAATCCTTGATGATGCAGGTTGGATTGAGGGCGCTGATGGTATCCGAGAGAAAGATGGCATCAGAGCTAAATTTGACCTTTATTATGCCTACCAAGACAGGGAAAATCTTGCAGTATACTTTGCAGAAAAGGCTCGAGAGATCGGTATTGAAGTGGAAAGCAAGTACGGCGACTGGGATTATGTAATGCCTCATATGTACGACCAAGCAGTCCTATTTGGTTGGGGCGGCTATGATCCACTCGATATGTACTATTCATACGCAAGCAAAAACAGAGGCTATGACTTCTATAATACAAACTTCTACTCAAATGAAAAAGTGGACGAATATTTCGATAAGGGCTTGTCAGCAGACAACCTAGAAGACTTCTATGATAATTTCAAAAAAGCCCAATGGGATGGGGAAACAGGATTTTCTCACCTAGGCGATGCTCCATGGGTATGGCTAGTAAATGAAAACCACGTCTACATGGTAAGAGACGGCCTTGAAATTGGAAAGACAAAAATTGAACCACACAGCTCTCGCTTTACAATTATAGATTCAATCGCAAATTGGAAGTGGCAATAAGATGCTTAAGAGTATATTAAAAGAATTATTTCTTTTTCTTCTCTTAATACTATCGGTAAGCTTTATATCCTTCCTTCTCCTTGACTTATCGCCTATAGATCCAATAGCGAGTTTTGCGAGAGCTAAGTCTATAGGCCTAAGTCCTATTAAGAAAGAAGAACTAATAAGACAGTGGGGCCTAGACCAGCCACTTTTCATCAGATATATATCCTGGCTTAAGCACCTTTTTAGGGGTGACCTTGGCATATCTAATATCTATGGCAGAGAAGTAATAGCCATAATCAAAGAAGGTTTTTCAAGGTCGATTTTACTTATGATGACAACCTGGATCCTCCAAGGAATCTTAGGAATCGGACTGGGAATTATTGCAGGTAAAAATTTCGGCAAGATAAAAGATAAGATAATAAAGGCCTACGCCATAATATTTGCATCTACGCCTAGCTTTTGGGTGGGAATCTTACTTATAATTGTTTTTTCCCTAAAGCTTAAAATATTCCCATCATCAATGGGTTCTCCTGTGGGTGTTTTGAAAGAGGATATAAGATTTATAGACTCTTTGCGCCACATGGCCTTACCTTGCCTGACTTTAGTCTTGGTTGGAGTCTCAAACCTAATTCTTCACACAAGGTCTAAGGTAATTGATATCCTAAATTCTGACTATGTCCTCTATGCCAAGGCAAGGGGGATGGAAGAGACCAAGATAGTAAATAAATTTGCAATAAAAAACCTAATCCTACCAGGTCTTTCTATACTATTTACATCGTTTTCCGAACTTTTTTCGGGGACGATTCTTGTTGAAAATGTCTTCAACTATCCAGGTATAGGAGGGCTAACTGTAGAAGCAGGACTTAGGGGCGATGCGCCTTTACTTTTGGGTTTGGTCCTATTTTCTGCTATCTTTGTATATGTAGGAAACAGGATTTGCGACCTGCTTTACCTTGTGATTGATCCGAGATTGAGGAGACAAGATGAAACTAGAAAATAATCTATACACCAAAAATTTAGTCAAATCTAATAGCGAAATAGTCGAGGAAAAGGGCCTGAGCCTAAGGAAAAAGACAATTCTAATTATTTTCATCTGTCTAGTCTTTTTATCCTTCATCTATATAAGAGGTGCGATGGTAAATGATAATGACCTAGCAGCCAGTTTCGCAAATAAATTACAGGCACCAAGCAAAATCCACATCTTTGGGACAGATGCAAATGGAAGGGATATGGCGCTTAGGACTATAAAAGGCCTTTCAAATTCACTTACAATCGGTATGATAGGAAGCTTCTCATCCCTACTTATAGCCCTTGTTTTCTCCCTACTCTTGACTGTAGGCAGCAAAAGAATAGATAAGGCAGTTAATTTTTTGATAGACATATTTCTATCAATTCCCCACATGATGCTTTTGATTTTGATATCAGTAGCAACAGGCAGGGGAGCTGGTGGGGTGGTTTTGGGAATTGCCCTTACCCACTGGACAGGGCTAACTAGACTTCTTAGGGGAGAGATTTTAGAACTTAAGAATGAAAATTATATAAAGATATCTAGGACTATGGGTAAATCCAAACTTTATATCTTTACGAACCATATCCTACCCCACATAGCAGGCCAGATGATTGTAGGGCTAATACTCTTATTTCCCCATGCGATTTTACATGAATCGGCTATAAGTTTTTTGGGTTTTGGCCTTTCTTTATCGACCCCATCCATAGGAATAATATTGTCAGAATCGATGAAATACCTCCTTCAAGGCCATTGGTATCTGGCCTTTTTCCCGGGACTTCTTCTTTGCCTTGTAGTCTACGCTATAAATTTATTAGGGGAGAATTTGGGTAATCTAATAGACCCATATTCTTATCACAGGTGATTTTATGAATATATTAGATATCAAAAATTTAAATATTTCTTTTTATCAATACGAAAAGGGACTAAAGAGAAGAAAACTAAATGTAGTAAGAGATTTAAACTTAGAACTAAGAGAAGGTGAGATAATGGCAATCTTTGGGGCAAGTGGTTCTGGAAAAAGCTTGCTTGTTCACGCAATCTTAGGTCTTCTTCCTTACAATGGTTTTTATGAAGGCGAAGTGTTATATAAGGGAAAAGTCCTTGATGAGAAAGTCTTAGAAAAAGTAAGGGGTAAGGAAATATTTTTTATTCCTCAGACCATAAACTCCCTAAATCCCCTCTTAAAGACGGCCCGCCAAGCAAGGATGACTCTTAAAAGATCTGATTACAAAAAGCAAGAGCAAGTCTATAGGAATTTTGGCCTAGGCCAAGAAGTAGATAAGATGTATCCTTTTGAGCTTTCAGGCGGCATGGCAAGGAGAGTTTTGGTTTCTGATGCTATTTTATCAGATGCGGAATTAATAATTGCTGATGAGCCTACTCCTGGTATGGACAAAAAGGCGACAGAAGAAATAATTTCCTACTTCAAAAATCTCAAGGAAGCTGGCAAGACTTCCCTTATTATTAGCCATGACATAAACATGGCCCTATGTCTTGCTGATAGGATTGCTATTTTTTATGACGGGAGAATTATCGAAGTGGCGGATAGGTCTGACTTTGAAAAGGAAGGTGCAGGGCTTAAAAATCCCTATTCCAGGATGTTAATTAGGGCCCTTCCAGAAAATGGTCTTAAGCTTTTGACCAAAGAAGAGGTGAAAAATTTATGCTAAGTGTAGATAATCTAAGCTTTTCCTATGATGGTAAAAAACAAATCCTAAAAGATATTAGCCTTAGTCTAAATAGGGGTGAGATTTTGGGTCTCATGGCTCCGTCTGGTTTCGGCAAATCAACTCTAGGAAAGGCCATGGCAGGCTATCTCAAAGTTAAAAGAGGCAAAATTTCTGTTGACGGAGCCGATATAAATGACTTGTCTGGATTTTTGCCTGTTCAAATGGTCCACCAGGCTCCAGAAAAAAATGTCAATATCAGATGGAAGGTAGAAAAAATCCTCAATGAAGGTTGGCAGGTAAATGATGATGTAAAAGAGAAATTTGGGATAGAAGATTCCTTTCTTAATAAATTTCCCACAGAATTATCAGGTGGGGAACTCCAGAGAATCTGCTTAGCCAGGGTCCTATCAAGCGAAACTAAATACCTAATCGCAGATGAGGTCACAACTATGCTTGATTCTATCACCCAAGCCCAAATTTGCCATCTTTTGAAACATTTTGCCAAAGAGCACGAGCTAGGCATACTATTTATTTCCCACAACGAAGCGTTAATCGACGCCATTGCTGATAGGAAAA
>CAMEGY010000117.1 GCA_945916625.1 uncultured Anaerococcus sp. | reverse complement strand
GCCGTGCTTGCTTGATAATTGGAGGAACTTATTAGGGTCGGCCTTTAATTCAAGTCCTGTAAGGTCAGATAGGGTTTCAGACATTTTTGTATCGTAGCCTTCCTTTGTATTTAGGCCTGTACCTACAGCAGTACCGCCTATGGCAAGGTATTCCAAATCCTTGGATGATTGTTTGATATAGATGGCATCTCTTTTAATAAGGTCTCCATAGGTTCTGATTTCATCAGATAGGCGAAGTGGGGTTGCATCCTGGAGATGGGTCCTGCCAGTTTTGATTATCCCATCAAAGTCGTCTGCCCTCTTATAAAATTCAGTGGCAAGCTTATAAATTTCTGGCAACAAGTCTTCTTCAATCATCCTTAAGCTTGTAATGTGCATGGCTGTTGGGAAGGAGTCGTTGGTTGACTGGCTCATATTTACGTGGTCATTTGGGTGGATTAGGTCTTCTCCCAAAATCTGGTTGGCTAGATGAGAAATTACCTCATTTACATTCATGTTTGTTTGTGTGCCAGAACCAGTTTGGTACACCGTAAGAGGGAATTGGTCCTCATAGCCACCGGCTAGTATCTTGTCACAAGCTGTCACAATTGCATCCTTATATCTAGGATCAAGCTTTCCCTGATCAGAGTTTACAAGAGCCGCTGCCTTTTTTACTATTACCATAGATTTTATTTGCTCTTCTGGCATAATAGCAACGCCTTGCGGGAAATTTTCGTAAGAACGCTGGGTTTGGGCTCCCCAAAGCTTATCAGCTGCGACTTCTATCTCCCCCATCGAATCTCTTTCAATTCTCTTTTCCATCAGTCTTTCTCCATATGTTCTTCATCTAAAATACCTGGTTGGGTCATCTTTCTATAGTCTAAAATCTTATCTACTTCAGCACTTGTCATTAGGTCTTTTTCAAGGATTAGCTCCCTAATTGGCCTACCCTCTCTCATAGACTCCTTAGCAATTCCTGATGCCTTGTCATAACCAATGTGTGGAGCGAAAGCTGTGATTATTCCAACAGAATTTTCAACCTTATATCTTAGTTTATTCTTATTTGCAGTAATTCCTTCTATACAATTTTCAGTTAGGGTTTGGACTGCACCTCTAAGGGCTGTTATTGATTGGATTAGGGTATAGAAAATGATTGGCTCAAAGGCATTTAGCTCAAGCTGGCCTGCCTCAACAGCCATTGTCACAGTCACATCGTTACCCACAACTAAAAATGCAACTTGGTTTACAACCTCAGGTATAACTGGGTTTACCTTGCCCGGCATGATTGATGAACCAGCTTGTTTGGCTGGCAAGTTGAAGTCAGAAATCCCTGTGGTAGGGCCAGAAGATAAGAGCCTAAGGTCGTTTGCTATCTTTGAAATACTAGCCGCAAAAGTCTTTAGGACAGATGATGCAAACAAAAATCCATCAAGGTTTTGGGTAGAATCAATCAAATCCTCTGCTTGTTTGAGGTCAAGACCTGTTATTTCTCTTAGGTCTTTATCAATATTTTCTACAAAGTGGTCGTCCGCATTAAGACCTGTACCCACAGCTGTACCGCCAAGGTTGATTGAAGAAAGCTCCTCTATTGCATTTTTAAATCTTACAAGACTTCTTTCTACAACCCTAGAATAAGCCTTAAATTCTTGACCAAGAGTAATAGGAACCGCATCTTGCAATTGTGTACGGCCCATCTTTACATAATCATCAAACTCCTCCGCCTTGCTATCAAAGGCTGCTATTAGTTTTTCTGTATCTGCTGCCAAATCCTCTATGTAACGGATAATAGCAATCTTACCAGCTGTTGGAATCACGTCATTTGTAGACTGGCCGAGGTTTACGTGATCATTTGGGTGGATGTGTTCGTAATGGCCAAGAGTGCCCCCAAGTGATACATTTGCAATATTTGCAATAACTTCATTAGCATTCATATTAAAAGAGGTTCCTGCCCCACCTTGGATAGGGTCAACTATAAAATCCTCTATATATTTTCCGGCTAGGATTTCATCACAAGCCTTTACAATAGCTCCGCTTTTCTTATCTGAAAGGATGCCAACCTTGTTGTTTTGAATGGCACAGGCCTTTTTAACCTCGACAATAGCCCTAATAAAATAAGGGTCCATAGCCATGTTTGTAATCTTAAAATTCTCATAGGCCCTATAAGCATTGGCCCCATAATAAGCATTTTCAGGAATCTGAAGCTCACCTAAAGAGTCCCTCTCAATTCTATAATCTATCATACTTTCTCCTTTTTTCCTTTAACAATAATTTATTAAAAATAAACTCTTCCTACTTATATTATAAGCTAAGCAAACGATTTGACAAAATTATTTTCCTATATTTTTCCTAAGTTATATATTATTTATCTATAAATTATATAAAAATAATTATATTTAAGCAAATTTCTAGTAAAAACCATTGCATTAAATGCAAATCTTTGTTATGCTAAATATATAAAATATATAAGGAGGAGAGATGAAAAAGAACAGAATACCTTACCTACTAATGGCACTGTTATTTAGCTTTTCTTTGGTAGCTTGCGATAATAAAGAAGCTCCTAAGGAAGAAAATCCTAGCCAAAATGTAGAAGAGGAGAAGAATGCCGAAACTGCTCAAAACTCTGAAGAAGAAAAATCCGAAGATAAGGAAGAAGAAAAAGAAGAGAAAAAAGAAGCAAGTGACGGTACAAAAGACGGTACATATGAGGGCGCTTTCATGGGCATGAATGACGATGTAAAAGTCGAAGTTAGTCTTGCCAATGGAAAAATTGAAAAGATTGAAGTTGTTGATCACTCCGAAACACCAGGTATTGGTGGCGAATTAAAAGACATAGACGGAAACATAAAAGAAGTTGGCCTAAAGATTCCTGTTGTTGATATTCCAAAAGAAATAGTGGAAAAACAAAGCCTAAAGATTGATAACATCACAGGTGCTACAGCTTCATCTGTAGCTGTGAAAAAAGCTGTTGAAAAGGCTCTTGAAGAAGCAGGCGCAAATCTTGATGATTTTAATGAAGAAATTGTAGTTGACCAAGATTTTGAAGATGTCGAAAGTGACGTTGTAGTTTTAGGTGGTGGTGGAGCTGGTCTTGCAGCAGCAATAGAGCTTGCTGAAAATGGCAAAACTGTCACAATCGTCGAAAAAAACGGTGCTATAGGTGGCGATACCTTGGTATGTGGCGCAATCTATAACAATCCAGACGAAGAACTCCAAGCAAAAGTTCAGATGTCAGATCCTGTCAAAAACCAGCTTGAAGAAGCCCTTAATCAAGAACCAGTTAATGACGAACACAAAGAACTTATAGCAGAAGTCCAAAAAGAATGGGACGAATACCAAAAAGAAGGAAGAACAGACCTATTTGATTCTAAAAATTGGTATGCCCTACAAACTTGGAATGGCGGAGATAATGTTGGAAACCTAGATCTTGTAAAGGTTCTAACCTTCAATTCTATCGATGGTTATGAATGGATACAAGATCTTGGTATGAAGTTTGACGACTTCATCAGCCAAGGTGCTGGATCTTTGTGGCAAAGAACCCATACTTCCAAACAAGACATGGGAACAGGTTTCATATCTGTATATTCTCAAAAACTAGAAGATTTATCAGATAAAATCAATGTCATAGTAGAAACAACAGCTGATGAAATAATAATGGAAGACGGCAAAGCTGTTGGTGCGAAAGTTGTCGATAACCACTCAGAGAAAGAATACAATGTTAAGGCAAAAGATGGGGTAATACTTGCAACTGGTGGTTTTGCAGCAAACGCAGATATGGTTCAAGAATACAATACATCTGGCAAATGGGATGATTTATCAGAAGTGTCTACAACCAACAGGTTCTCATCTTCCCAAGGTGATGGTATTGTTATGGCCGAAAAAGCTGGCGCTGACCTAGTAGACATGGATTTAATCCAGCTTCTATACCTTGGAAATACACAAAATGGTCAACTCACCAAATATCCACCAAGAGATGTAAACGGTACAGACCAAATCATCTTTATCAACAAAGAAGGAAAGAGATTTGTAAGAGAAGATGGTAGACGTGATGATATTTCTAAGGCAAGTTTAGCACAAACTGACGG